>NZ_WAKW01000076.1 GCF_015523155.1 Methanothermococcus sp. | reverse complement strand
TGCATCTGCACAGGATTTTTTTGCATACTAATAATTTATCAGTTACTTTAATCATGAGTATTTGCTGTGGTAAATTCTGCTCTCAAGGTATTCCTAACTTATCTACTGCTAAATGTAATTTAAAGCCTTTAAACATTCCTTCACTGTTAAATCCTATCTTTCCTTCAATATCTAACTCATCCTTTATTGAGTGCTATCGTATATAGACCACACTGGATTATTTAATTCTATATATTTATCACCTAATAAAGTAATAATTACACGCAGTTCTTCGTCAAGGGATTTCGCTTACGAAGTAAGCGAGCAACAAAAACCATAATGTTTTTCTAATTTTCCATCTATCGATGGTTCTTCTACTAAGGCATGATAAATCCCAATGTAGTTAAAACCTGTGGATTATTTTAAGTGTAATAAACGCTCTATTTGAAATAGTTTAAGCCTCAACTCTAAAATTATATATTTTCCTCCCTTCCTTTCTTCGTTTAGGAATTTGATTAATTAAATCTTAATTATTTTAGCCACTACTTCCTAGCCTTCATAATATCGTCTTTTTTATAATATTATATTTAGTATGGTGTATATATTTTGACCCACACTAATTTGAATATTTTATAAAAAAAGAAGAGGATATTATGATAAAAGTTCTATGATAGTATTTTAACAAGAGATGGCAATAGAATAACAAAAGCCTCATCCTCCATAACATTCATAAAAACAAAAAAACATAAAATAATAGTTGATACATCTACAAAGGATAAAAAAGATTTAATTATAAAGGAATTGATAAATTGGGGTTAAAACTGGAAGATATTGATATAATTATAATACCCACGACCACTGGGACCATGTAGAGAATAATGATTTATTTAAAAATATAAAACTTATTACATAATTACAATTACAATGAACTCGACAATGAGGAGATAGAAATTATGGAAACTCCCTGGCATACGGAGGATGGTATTTCAGTAATATATAAAGATTATATTGTTGTTGGCGATGTATCCCCTTTGAAAGATAATATATTGAAAGATATTGAACCAAAATTAAACATTGATGAAGAGCTCGCTTTGAATACCCTTAAAAAAATAAAGAGTTTAAAAAAGAACAATTATTACAGGCCATGATGAAATATATTATATTAGATAAATTTTCTTAATAAAATGCAAGGAAGTGGTGTAGGAAGATATTGAAAGGAAAATTAAAAAATAAAAACATGACTTACGCCGATGTTTTAAATTATATAAAAGAAATATTGGATAAAAATAAAATTGATATGATATTGATGAATATTAATAAATATATTAAATAATATTAGAGGGAGCTCATGGATTTAGAAAATTCATTTTTAAATGCGATTTCAGAGAGTTTTAAAGCATATAATGAATATGGGGCAAGAAGCAATAAAAAATTAATACCATACATAAATGGTTTGCAAAAGTTATTGAAGATAAATTAGGTGATGGATATTATACAAGATGTTTAGGTAATGGTGGAGAATATAAATTAAAGGGTAAGTATTATCCAAAAGATTTAGATATATCCATATTTAGTAAAGAAAGAGATAAACCAATTGCAACAATAAGTTTTAAATTTGTGACATCAACTATAAACAAAATGCCAATAATTATTTTGAAAACCTACTGGGCGAAACTGCAAATATTAGGCGAGTAAATGTAGGATTTGCACACTTTTTAGTATTAAGGGGACATACTCCATATTATACAAAGAATGCAGGTAATTTAAGAGGAGAACTTAAAAAATAGAAGTAATTTCTGAAAAAGACTTAATAAAATATATTAAATTATATAACGATTTAGATTTTCCACATAAACCAAATGTTTTAGGGATTGCTTTAATAGATTTCGACGATAACGAAAATGTGTATTTTGTAGATTTGGACAGTATGGGATTTTCAGAAGAAACTAAACAAATTTTAAAAAATGAAATATCATTAAATAAGTTTATAAAGCGGGTTGTTGGATTATGTCATCTAATGGATTAAAGAAGAAAGAAAATAAAGAAAATAAAAATAAATTAAATGGTGTAGTATATACTCCAAAATGGATAGTTGAGGTTGTATTAAATAATTTAAATTATATTGTTGGAAATAACATACATTCTAAAAAAATAATCGACCCTACATGTGGAGATGGTGCTTTTTTAAAGGAAGTTGTTGAAAGATTTATAATTGATGCTTTAAATTCAAATAAATCAACTTCTGAAATAAAAAATCTCTTAGAACATAATATTTATGGAATAGACATTGATAAAGATGCCATTGAAATGTGTAGGAATAATTTAAACAATATTGCTAAAAAATACGGCATCTATAATGTTAATTGGAATTTAATAAATAATGATAGCACAGAAACATGGATTTCAAAATTATTTAAAAAGTTTGATTATGTTGTTGGGAACCCGCCATATATTAGAATCCAAAATTTAGGAAAAGAAAAACGAAGTAAAATTCAAAAAATATGGAAACTGTGTAAATCGGGTTCTACTGATATATATATTGCATTTTTTGAGTTGGGATATTATCTATTAAATAATACGGGGGAATTAGGATATATTACACCTAACACATATATAAAAACATCTGCGGGAAAGGATATAAGATTGTTTATCAAAAATAAAAAAATTTTGAGGTCCTTAATTGATTTTAGACATCATCAAGTATTTGAAAACGCTACCACATATTCTTTAATCACAATACTATCCAAAACACATGGACAAAATAAGTTTAAACTGTATTATGGAGATGCAGATAAAAAAATAGAATTCATTGATGAGATTGATTTAAACAATTTAAATGATGACAATTGGATATTATGTCCTAATGATTTATTGATAAAGATTAAAGAGATAGAAAATAGGGGAGCTCCCCTTGGAAAAATAGCGGATATTCATGTGGGAATCACTACCCTTGCCGACAGCTATTATATATTTAAAGACCCTGTATTTAAAGAGAATACTGCAATAATAAAATTAAAAGATGGTAGGGAGTTCGAAATTGAAAAGGACATTTTAAAACCAATAGTAAAAGCATCAGTTTTAAAGAGCTCCGATGAGGAGCAAAACCGTTATGTAATATTCCCTTATAAACTTAAAAATGGCAAACATACTATAATACCAGAGGATGAATTAAAAGAAAAATATCCTTTAACATACGATTATTTCTTAAAAATTAAAGACATATTGCTTGCAAGAGATAAGGGAAAGCCAAATCCAGTGGCGTGGTATGCTTTCGGAAGGAGCCAAGGATTAGATACATCATTTGGTAAAAAGATATTAACATCCCCATTAAATAAAAAACCCAACTTCATAGTG
Organism: Methanothermococcus sp.; assembly: GCF_015523155.1. Taxonomy (GTDB): domain Archaea; phylum AGJL01; class Methanococci; order Methanococcales; family Methanococcaceae; genus Methanofervidicoccus. The sequence continues at coordinate 22,394 of NZ_WAKW01000076.1, read as the reverse complement.
TGGGAAAAGGAGGACTATACATTTTATGCTGGCTATTGTATAAAATACGATGGAGATTTGCATGAGCTCGCAAAGGAATTAAACAGTTCTGATATGGAATTTTATATAAATCATGTTAGTAGGAGCTATCAAAATAATTATAAATCTTATTCAAAAACATTTATTAAAAATTTTGGAATATCTAATCCAAAAATAATCAAAGAATTTAATAAAAGAAATAGGGATAAAAATAAAAACAAAATCAAGAATAAAATCAAGAATGATAATAAAAATATTAATACTACTTTATTGGATTATCTAAATAGTTTAAATGATTCACTAAATATAAACACCAATCTATAAGGGAATAAGGGATAAAATGAACTTTACAGATGCAATATTAGATTTTCTGATGGAAAATAATATAAAAACAGTTTTTTCATATCCTGGGGAACAGATTTTTCCATTATATAATGGTTTAAATGAATCCCCTATAAAAAATATAATGGCTAAGCATGAGCAGGGAGCTCTACACATGGCTGATGGATACAGCAGAATTACAAATTATGTTGGAGTATGCTTGGCAACTGCTGGACCTGGTGCTACAAACTTGATGACAGGCGTTGCTACGGCATACAAGGATTCATCATCAGTAATTGCCATTACTGGAAGATGCGAGCGAAAATATATAAATGAGAATTATTTTCAAGAAATGCAAATGGATTTTTTAAATATATATAATGGATACTTTGTAGATAAACCAGATATAAGTTATTTCAAGAATGCACTTTCTGAAACTTTAAATACTAAAAAACCCATTCATTTAAATGTCCCAAGTGATGTTCTTAAATCAAATGTAGATGAATGTCTCACCAAATATGATGATAATAAAGATGAAAATGCAAATTTAAAATGCGGCATAAATATAAAAAATATTAAAAACATTAAGGACGTTAAAAAACCTCTGTTGCTCATAGGTCAAGGTATTTATGGAACCTTATCATACAATGATATGCTAAAAATAAATAATATATTAAAAGAATGCAACATCCCTATTGTAACAACATATCCTGCAAGGGGAGTTATCGACGAAAACGATAAAAACTGCTTAGGATTAATCGGAAGAAGAGGAAACTTTATAGCAAATAAATACCTTTTGGAATGCGATGCCATATTTTCAATTGGTGCAAGTTTTTCATACAATACCATACCTGAAAGTATCCGAGCAGAAGTTTTAAAGAAAATAATTGATTTAGATGCTAAAATTAATAATTTAAATGATATTAAGGTTTTGATTGATGGATTAAATAATTTAGAGTATGAATATAATATCCATGTATTCAATAATACAGATAGTAGCAATAATAAAGATAAAAATGATAAAAATAATTATAGTTATAAATTAAATTATAAATTAGGTGACTATTCTTTGAAAATCAAAGAGATACTGGATAATTTACCAGATGACGCAATAATCACCACAGATGCTGGAAACCATACGGTTTTTGTATCACTATTGAAGAAATGCGTAGTTCCTAGAAACATTATTTCATCCCACAGTATGGGAACCATGGGATTCGGACTTCCGGCTTCAATTGGAGTTAAATTTGGATGTTTAGATTATAACATTAATAGGGAAGTAGTTTCCATAAATGGTGATGGCGGTTTCCAGATGAATTTGCAGGAGCTCGCAACAGTATCGGAAAATAATTTGAAAATACTTATTGTAATAATGAAAAACAACAGATTAAATGTATTTGGTGATATAAAAAACCCAGATTTTAACAAAATAGCAGATGCTTATGATATTGATAATGTTTATATAGAAGATATTGATGAGATAAGAGGGAACATAAACTATTATTTAAATAATAACAAACCTTATCTTATGGTAGTTGAATGTGAAAATGAGGGGCTACCTAAACCTTTTGTTTAAATTATTAAAATATTAAGCATTGGATGAATAAAAGGTTTAAAAACTTTTATTTAAAGTTATTAAAATTAAAAATAAATTATTAATATTAAATTACATAGGTATAATAACGGAGGAATAAATATGGATGAATTATTTAAAACACTGACAAGCAATATGCACTTTAACGCAACGGAATTGAGCGACAAAACATGGAATCAAAACTGGAAAGTTCCAGAGGGGCTTATATCAATAATAGGATTAAAAAACGGAAAAAGCCCCGTTTTTTACTATGGATTGACAGATAACTACAAAGAAGATTATGTATTGAAAAAAGGAGTTTCCGACAATAAAAATAAATTTATAAATGCAAGACTTTATTTCAAATTTGACAGAGCAGATATAATTGAAAAAGAAAAGTATGTTGTAGCAAATGGATTTAATGGTCTTTTGTTGTGTGTGAAAATCGATAAGGAAAAATTCATAAACACTTTTGAAAAAATGCTCTTGGAAGGGTATAATAACGGAGACAAGCATATAATTGATGTTTTAGAAAGAATGAAAGAAAGAAATATGTTCAATTCAGTTGAAGAAAGTGCAAGATACATTGCAAATAGGGACTACAACTGGTTAATAGGCAGATTAAAATACAAAGCCGGTCTTTTTAACTACTCTGGACAGGGATATTGGTTATTGCCATTAAAAACAAAAATGGAGATTACAAAAGGATTTGAAGTGAATAATAAAGAACTTATTGTTGATTTAGAAAATACGGAATTGTTTAAAAATTATTTGATATATGTGGATATTAAAAACAATGTAGTAAGATACAACAAAAACAGATTATGCAAAAGCGGATTTTCATTTGTGGATGAAGTAAGAAAGCAGATGCACGATGACATATGTCCATGGTGCGGTGGAAAGTTGAGATTGGTAAAAACTAAAAGGGGAGAGTTTTTAGGATGTTCAAACTATCCAAACTGTCTTTACAGAAGGTTTTTAAAGAAATAAAATATAAAATAATTCTAATAAATATTAATTATTTTTTATAATTCTTTTTATGAAAAAATTATTTAATTTTTTTAGTGGTAATATGATAAAAAGGATAATCGTAAAAGGTATAGTCCAAGGAGTGGGATTTAGACCTTTTGTTTATAGAATTGCTAAAAATAATAATTTAAAGGGATATGTAAAAAACATGGGAAATTATGTTGAAATAGTTGTAATGGGAAATAAAGACGATATAAACTCTTTTTTAGATGATTTAATGACTAAAAAACCACCATTGGCACAGATTAATGAAATAAATGTTTTTGATGAATTAGATGAATCTAATTACAAATTTAATTATAATGATTTCATTATAGAAAAAAGTCAGGAAAATAAAGGAAATAAGGAAGAAGGAACAATTCCACCAGATGTGGCAATATGTGAGGACTGTTTAAAGGAGATAATGGATAAAAATGACAGGAGATATAGATATCCATTTACTGCATGCACTAACTGCGGTGCAAGATTCACAATAGTAAAGGAGCTCCCATACGATAGGGAAAATACATCCATGGATGAATTCCCATTATGCGAGGATTGTTTAAATGAATATGAAAATCCCATAGATAGGAGATTCCATGCTCAGGCAACATGCTGTCCGAAATGCGGTCCAGAGGTATTTTTAACAGATAAAAATGGAAATATATTATATAAAAAAGATGATGCTGTCCGAAATGCAGTAAAACTCCTAAAAAATGGATACATACTTGCAATAAAGGGAGTTGGTGGAACTCATTTGGCATGCTGTTGTGATAAGGATGATGTTGTATTAAATTTAAGAAACCGCCTAAACCGTCCAACTCAGCCCTTTGCTGTGATGACAAAACCGGAATATTTGAATCTATTTGCCAATTTTGATGATGATGAGTTAAATCTTTTAAAATCTACAAAAAGACCCATTGTTGTCCTTGAAAAAAATGAAGATTATGGTAAATATTTTTCAAAACATGTATCAAATTTAAACTCCATAGGGGTTATGTTCCCATATTCTGGTCTGCACCATCTTTTATTTGATGAAACCGATAAAATTGCCTATATTATGACATCTGCAAATCTTCCAGGTCTTCCAATGGTCATAAAAAACGACGACATACTAAATAATTTAAGAGATATTGCCGATTACTTTTTGCTCCATAATCGTGAGATAGTGAATAGATGTGATGACAGTGTATTGAAGAAAATAAACAATAGAATGATATTTTTAAGGCGGTCAAGGGGATATACACCAGAACCTATTATTGTAAATAACAGTTTAGTCATTAAAAACAACGACAAAAATATATTGTGTGTGGGTCCTGAGCTCAACTCAACAGCCTGTTTGGTTAAAGGCAATAAGTTTTATTTAACTCAATATATTGGGAATACATCCAAATATGAGACATTTAATTATTTAAATGATGCTATACAGAATTTGATGAAGATTACAAACACAAATAAAATAGATGCTGTTGTATGTGATTTGCATCCGAGTTATAACTCCACAAAACTTGCCCATGAGTTGGCGGAAAGATTTGGAGCTGAGCTCTACAAAATCCAACATCATAAGGCACATGCTTATTCATTAATGGGAGACAATGATATATTTGAAGATGCTATTTTTATTGCTATTGATGGGCTTGGATATGGTGAAGATGGAAATATTTGGGGCGGTGAGATTTTAAAATATGATAAAAATAAAAATAAAATGGAAAGAATAGGGCATTTGGAAGAGCAGTATCAGGCAGGAGGGGATTTAGCTACAAAATATCCACTTAGAATGTTGCTGTCCATACTGTATAAAAAATTAAATCATGATGAATTAATTGAGTTTATTAAAGGATACAACTTTTTCAGCGATAAAGATTTAAAGCTCATGCTGTTCCAATTGGATAAATATATCAATGTTGTAAAAACCACATCATGCGGAAGAATACTTGATTCAGTTTCTGCAATGCTTTCAGTGTGTTATGAGAGAACCTACGACGGAGAATACGCCATTAGGTTGGAAAGTGTAGCGGAGAATTATATAAAAAAATATCCTGAGGATTACAATGCCTGTTTGGAAATGGTTAAAAATGATATAAAAATAAAAAATAATATATTAAATACAACTGATTTGGTTTATAACTGTTATAAAATGTTATTAAATGGATTTAAAAAGGGGTTTATAGCTTATTATATCCATTTAGCTATTGCCGATGGACTTTCAGAAATTGCCATAAAAAATGCGGAACTCTACAACATTAGATATATAGGTTTAACTGGTGGAGTTTCATACAATAAAATTATATCTGAGAGAATAAGGCAAAATGTGGAAGGTAATGGATTTAAATTTTTATACCATGGACGAGCTCCGAACGGAGATGGAGGCATCAGTTTTGGTCAAGGCGTTGGATATATTGTTAAACACCTCTCCCTATGAAAAGGAGTTAAACGAAAACTTCGGTTTTCGTATCACTTTCCTTTGGCAGGGTTTCTTAACTTAGTGGATTTAACAGAAATTATCTATATATAAAAGTGAATTATTCCCCTTCGTCTTAAAATGGACACCCATCAATCTTTTTGCGAGAAATTTTTTGGTGAAATTATGAAAACAGTGCATTTTGACAGTATCTCTGTATTGATAGTAGATGATAAAAAACTGGATTACACTGGAAGTGAAATAGAACCCTTATGGGCATTTAAAAAATTTGATGTTCAAAAAGACAGTATTGTAGCATTTAATGGAGCTCTCAATGTAAGTATCAAAAATATGAAGGATTTAAAAGATATCAAAAAGGAGTCAAAACATGGGGATATTTTAATAAAATCATCAAATGCCTTAAACTTTATAGTGGAACATTTTGATAATCCAGATTTAAAGATGATATATCTAAGACAGAGAATTTTAGTAAGTATAGCAAAGGATGTAATAGAGAACATAGCTAATAAAAAATTAGAAAGAATCGGAGATGATTTATATTATAGAAATGGTAAATTATCTGTATCCATAGCTTGTCGTGGGATATCCTCGGCAAAAATCCACTTAGGGATAAATGTATTAAATATGGGAGTTCCAAATTATGTAAATACATCTTCATTGGATGATTTAGGAATTGATGTAAATGATAATACAATTAACGATATAATGGAAAAAATAGCAACTAAATATGGGGAAGAAATGGATAAAATTGAAAAGGATATGAGAAAAACTATGTATCTAATTTAATAATTAATTTTTTAATTTTTTATAATCTTAAATCCTTTATTATTACCTTTTGTAATTATTATATTCCCATCAATACCATTTTTATCAAAAAATTCTTGAGATGTTTCAACCACTTTTTGTATATCCTCTTTTCCATCGCATATAGAATAAATCGTTGGTCCAAAACTTGATAGTCCACTGTATGATATCTTTTGAAGAGCTCCTAAAAGTTTTTTAACGATGTCCTTTTGGAGTCCCACTTCAACTTTTTTAAATCCCATATATTGTAATTCATTTACAACCTCCCCAAAGGATTTTATATCATTTTCAATTATTGCAGGCATCATTTTCATAAGTATTAAATGACACATTTTTTGAGTTTCATTTAGGGGTATTGGACAGTATTTTTTAAAGATATCTACCTCTTTATTGCCGTAAATACTATTTCCCTTTGGGATGGTTAAGACGATATCCCAATTAAAATCGTGCCTGAATAGTATTGGTGGAACCCTCACATTTTTTGATGCTGATGAAGGTCTAAACTCTTCTTTATCCTTTCCTTTTCCAAATGTATGACCTCCATCGATTATAAATCCTCCTTTTTCAAATGCATTAACTCCAATGCCCGATGTTCCTCCCCTACCTGTAATATTTGAAAGGGTTTTTCCATCCAATTCTTTATTATATATCAGAGATATTAATTTTCCAGTGGATAGTGCTATTTGGGTTCCACTTCCTAAACCACTGTGCTGTGGTATTATACTTTTTATGTTTAAATAGATGCCTTTCTCTCCAATGTAGTTTAAAATATTTTTTGAAACTTCTTGTATTCTTTTTTTTAGTTCATTTTTATCGATAGCAGAATTAAAATGGTTATTGTTAGTGGAATGGGTATTTAGATTTTTATCGAATTCTATCTCAATATCTGGGCTTTCCCTACCTTCTATTATAAAATTTGGATAATCCAATGTAATACCCATACCTCCATCCACTCTACCTATACTACCGTTTAAATCTATAAGTCCCAGATGAATCCTTGAAGGGGATATAATTGTTAATTTCATAACATTCACCAAAAAAAAGAAAATTTATTAAATTAAAGCTTCTATTAAATCTCCTCTTGTAATTATACCTACAAGTTCTCTATTTTTAACCACAGGTAGCCTTTTAATTTTATTTTTAATCATTATTTCAGCTGCCTCATTTATCGAAGTCTCTGGTGAAATAGTAATCACATCTTTTGTCATTATATCTTTTACCTTGGTTTTTAATGCTTTCTCAATATCTTCTCTAAATTCCTCTATTTTTAAAGTAGTTTTTAGCGGAAGTTCAATTAAGTCAAAAGGAGACGGTAATATGATATCAAATCCTTCACTATGTGTTGTAAGGGTTTTTATAATATCACTTTCTGATATAATTCCAACAAGATTTCTATCATTGTCTACCACAGGAGCTCCACTAATTTTGTGTTTTCTAAATGATTTAATAACTTCTCTAATATTACTATTTTCATTAACAACTATGGGTTTTTTCATTACAGAAACAACATTTACCATATAATCACCAAATTTTTAAGTTTTAATATTTTTTTATATTATTTATTTTTAGATATTTACAATAATAAATATAACTAAAATAAATATAACTAATATTATTAGATATTTTCACATAAATATTTTAAAGCATCTTCTTCCATAAAGTGTAGTTTTCCTGGGATAATAATACAATGCAAAGGTTTTCCAAAATCATAATTTACCAAATCTTTTATTTTACCATATACAATTTTTGGTTTTAGACTTCCAGCCCTTGCAACTACTACAACCTTTGTATCTTCATTTAATATATATTCTTTTCTCTTTTCTTCGATTTTTAACAATATTTCAAGACCTTCATTTGCCGTCATAAACCTGTTTTTATCTGCATGAATATCCAAAAGGCATAATGTATGATATCCCATTTTTAAATTCTCCTTAATTACATCGTATGGAGTTTCAGGGAAGTAGTTTGGTTCTGGGAATACTATTGATGTGGTTTTTCCAAATTTATACAATTGCAAACCTGTGATGCCTACTGCTGAATATATTGACGGTGCATTTATTATAATTACTTCAATACCTTTCTTCTTAGCTTCAACGGCAATATCCACATGGGTTGTTGCTACCATGGGGTCTCCTGCGGTAAGGAACATTATATCTTTATCTTTACTTTCATTTATTAGTTTTTCCGTCTCGTATTCTACCTTTTCCCTATCTAAAACTATTATCTCTTTTCCAATTGTCTCTTCTATTTTTTCTATTGTAGTTCCCGTCAAAACTGCGGTATAAAACTCAGCATAGATTTTATCCACTTTTTTAACATATTCCAATGTTTTTAATGTCATGTCTTTTTCATCGTATAATCCCAATCCTGCAAGTATCAGCATGAGCTCACCTAAAAGTATTTAAATAATAAAAATTAAAAATATATATTAAATATTTTAAAATAATAATTATCTAAGCTATTATATTTAAAATGAGGAGGGAAAAATATATGAAAACTTCGCTTGGATTAGATGAAAATATAGAAGGACTGCTGTGCTATATATTGGGGTGAGTATCTGGCATTATATTTTTAGTTTTAGAAAAAGATAGCGTATTTGTCAAATTCCATGCCATGCAATCGTTAATAACATTTTTAGGTTTATGGGTACTTGGAATTATTTTAGGATATATATCGGGAATATTGGCAGTGTTGGTAAATCTATTGGGATTAATATTTTGGATATTGGGAATGTATAAAGCATATAAAGGAGAAATGTATAAATTCCCTATCGTTGGAGATATAGTTGAAAAACAAATTAAAAAATAGTTTATAAATTTATTTTATTCTTTTTTATTCTTTTTCTATTAACCCCAATTTTTCAAGAACTGGGTCGCATGATATAAAGTGTAAATCAAGAGCAACATCTTCTGGTTTCATTCCCATAGCAAGACCCAACAGCTGTGAATAATGTATAACTGGAACTGAATATTCCCTTCCAAATTTCTCTTTTATCTCAATCTGACCTCTATCAAACTGCAAATGACAGAATGGGCATACATCTGTTATACAATCAGCATTTGCTGCTATTACATTTTTAATTTTTGTTTCTGTCATTGTCAGTGCAGTTTCTAAATCTCTTGCTCTTACTCCACCACCGGCACCACAACACATCTGTTTGTCCTTATAATTTACTGAGGTTGCACCAATTGCTTCAACTAGGGCATCAAAAGATTTTGGTCTCTCTGCACTTTCAAGGTGCTTAACATCTGTTGGTTTTAAATAGTGGCATCCATAATGAACTGCTATATTTATATCAAGAGGTCTCTCAACCTTTTCAGCTATTGCATCTGTACCGTAGTAAAAGTATAAAACTTCTGGAAGATGCCTTACATTTATTTTTCCTTTGTATTCATATCCATATTTTGAAAGAGCCTTATTTACCTTTTCCCTAGCCTTTTCGTTTTCATGCAATATGTGGTTTGCCTCGTATAATGAACCGTAGCATCCGTTGCATATTGTTAATATATCCAGTTCATTCTCTTCTGCAATACATAAATTTCTTGCCGCTAAGGTGAGCCATGTAAGTAGGTCAAAGGAACCGAAAACCCCAGGTGCTGGACAGCAGGAAGCTTTTTCAAAAGGGTGTAATTTTATGCCTAATTTATCCAAAGCCTTATAGGTTGCACTTTCTATACCCGGGTATCTGTTTGGTGCAATACATCCTAAAAAAAATATATATTCCAAATCACTCATTTTTTCACCAAAGTTATTTTTTAATATTTTTTAAATATATTATAGGATAGGGTATGTAGTATATTTATTATCAATATATTTATTGTTATTTATTTAATTTACTTTTATTGAATATCTGACCATTCAATAGTTCTAAGTTCTTCTTCCAATTTATTAGTTTCTGTATTTAATCCAACATTTTTACAAAATCCAGTATCTTGCATAAGTCCTCTTATGTGCTCCAATACCTCAGGGTACTTGTGTGTTGTTGGAGGAACTTCTGATAACCCCAATTTCTTCCTAACTTCTTTTATTTCATCATTTACTGGAACAGCATGACCAGTTAAATAAACATATAAACTTGTTTTTCTGTGGGCAAGTGCCACATATCCCATCTGGAAAGCGACATTCCTCATCGCTTTAATTACTTCTGTAATTTTAACATCTCTCGGACATCTTTCATAACATGTATAGCAGGTTGTACATTTCCAAAGGTCTTCACTTTTTACATAATCTCCTAATCCCAACATCGCAGACCTTATTAATTTTCTTGTTCTGTATGCAGTTATTCTTCCGCTTGGACAGGAACCTGTGCATGTCCCACACTGGTAGCATCTTCTAAATGATTTTACTACATCTTCTTCTCCAATAGCCTGTCCTGCTTCTATTAATTTTTCTGGGAACTTTGGATTAAAATCTTTTGAACTTAAAACCATATTTTCACCTCTATATAATGTCTATTATTTAGTTATAGATTATATATAAATGACTATATCGCATTCTTTATAATACAGTTGTATAATACCAAATGATTATAACAGTTAATTTTATAAATAAAAAATAACATACTCTAAAAATACAATTTATCATAATTAATAATGAAAAATCGAATTTGTTGATATTGTTTATATTAATTTTATTTATTATTTTATTTTAACTTTAATTAAAAAAATAAATTTAAAAAGGGATATGATGTATGAAGGAGAGATAGCAATAGGACCTATTCATTCTGCGATACTTGAACCACATAGATTGAGATTGTTTATTGAAGACGAAATTGTAAAAGATGCCGAACTCACAATAGGTGTTAATCATAGAGGAGTGGAAAGGCTAATGGAAGGGCTCCCACCTGAGAAGGCGTGCATACTTACTGAAAAAATTTGCGGAATATGTTCCCATATTCACTTGTGGAACTCCGTTAGGGTTGTTGAAAAGGGAAGCAATATCGAAGTCCCAGAACGGGCAAATTATATAAGAATAATTATTGAAGAATTGGAGAGACTACATTCCCATACTTTATTGTTCGGTCATGCATTTGAAATTCTTGGACATGAAACAATGTCCATGAGAGCATTCATGCTCAGAGAACCAATAATGCAGATGTTATTTGATGTAAGCGGAAGCAGAGTTCATTATTCCTGTCCTATAATAGGTGGTATAAGACCAAGATGTAATATAAAAGATAGTCAAATTCCAACACTTATTGAAAGGATAGAGAAATTTGAAGAAAATTTAAAAAAACTGATAGATAGGACTATAAATGACCCAATGTTAATTTCCCGTATGAAAGACATTGGAGTATTGGACAGGAAAATAGCTGCAAAATACCATGCTTTGGGACCAACTGCAAGAGGAAGTGGGATAAAAAGCGATATGAGAAAGATGGGATATGTGCCTGAATATGACCCATTTGAATTTGATGAGATATTATTTGATGATGGAGATGTTTTATCAAGGATTGCCGTAAGAATGTATGAATGTTTTGAAAGTATCAAGATTATAAAGCAGGCATTGAAGGAACTCCCCAACCTTCCCGAAAAATTCTATAATCCAAACTATGAAATAACTGAATTTAAACCTGTGGATATGTATAATGAGGCACAGAGAGGTCAGGTTTATCACTCTTATGGGGTAAATAGTGAGGGAAGAGTAAGACATTCAATAGTGAGAACCCCAACAGCAACAAACTTGGCATGTATGGAGGAAGTATTAAAAGACTACCATGTATCTGATGCTGAATTAATTATAGCAAGTTGCGACCCTTGTTTCACATGCACCGACAGGTTAATGGTATTAAAACAGCATATAAAGTAAATATGGCAAAAAATATAATATAAAATTAAAAAATTTAAAAATTAAAATAAAAATTGGCAATATAAGCATGAAATGTTAAAATATTAAATAACTACAACTTAAAATGATGAAATTATGGATAATAACATATTAAAGTTATATGTAAATTCAACATGTCCATTATGTAATATTTTAAAGGAGATTTTGGAATACAATGGTATTAAATTTGAATTAATAAATATAGACGATATAGAAGAATCTGGGTTAAACGCTGAATTTAAATTTATTAATAATATAGGAGATATTAAAAATATTGCATTTCCATCTGTCGTGTTAAACAATGATATAATCGTTGGTTATAATATAGAAAAACTTGAAAAACTGCTGGGTAGGAAATTATTAAAACCTCCTATCGCCGAAAAATCATCTGTTGATACTACAAATAACACCGATGAGTTGATGGAATATTATAATAGCGTTAAATTATTTAGTGAATATAAGGGTTATTATTTAAACCCTGATGATAGGTATGTTTTAACGGTGCTTAGAGCTCAGCTGAAGCGTCAAGAAAATGGAATAAAATATTGCCCATGTAAGCTTGGGAATGTGCCCTGTCCCTGTCCCACAGTAGAACATGAGATTAAAAAATAGATAATAGTAGTTGAATATCCCTATAAAAATATAAAAATAAATAATAAAACAAATGCAAGGAGATATTATGGATTCAAAAATAAAAGATGTAATGAACAAAGAGTTCATAAAACTCAGTCCTGAGATAGTAGGTGGTGAAGCTGTTCAAATCTTGTATAAAAATAAAAAAGCATATGCCCCAGTAGTTGATGATGAAAAACTTGAAGGATGGGTTAATGCACTGGATTTATTAACAGGGTGTAAGCATTCAAAAGTTGAAGATTTAATGCTTTTTGTAGATGAGATAAAAATATTGAATGAAGATGACGAATTAACTGATGATTTAATAAGTGAAATGGTTAAAAATGAAGATATTGCATATCCTGTTGTAAATAATGACAACGAAATTGTTGGAACACTGTCTGTTTTTGACATATTGGAGTATATTTATAACACTAATAGGTGATATTGTGAAAGAATTAAAACTTAAAATAAGCGGAATGAGTTGCAATATGTGTGTAAAAGCCAAAATCTCTTTATCTGTTGGATAATATAGTAATAATGTGAATATAAACTTAGAAGGTGGGGGAGTAAGTATTATAGAAAATATGATAAAAACTAAAAAATAACTAAAAAATGGTGAAATTATGGATAACTTAGACCTCTTTAAAATACTTTTAAAAAATTATAAAATAAAAAAATACATTTCACCAAAAGAGATGAATATTATAGATAATAACTGTGAATATATAGGAATTCCAAAGATAGTTCTTATGGAAAATGCGGGAAAATCCATTGCTGATGAAGTTATAAATTATTTAGTTGAAAATAAAAAAAATAAAATATATGTATTTTGCGGACTTGGAAACAACGGCGGAGATGGATTTGTTGCTGTTCGTCATTTAATGGAATATTGCGATTATATGGATAAAATCTCAAAATCCTCCGAATTTACACGATTTCCTTCGCTTCGCTCGGAAATAAATGTAATACTACTCGGAAAGGAGAATGAAATAAAAACCTATGAATCAAAGGAAAATTTTAAGATTTTAAAAAATATAAGTGAGTTAGATTTCAGATTAAAAATAAAAGAAATAGTATGTCCAAATGAAATTTTAAAGATAATTGAAGAGATTGAAAAATGGGAAAGTGAAAATGTAATTATTATAGATGCCATGTTAGGAACAGGTATTAAAGGGGAGCTCCGAGAACCATTTAAAACCGTGGTAAATGAATTGAATAAATTAAAAAATAAGGAAAGTAAAAACAGTAATTTAAAAATAATCTCTGTAGATACCGAAACAAAAGGACTAACTGCGGATGTTATAATTACATTCCACAAATATAAATGGGATGGTGATTTAAATAAAACATTTAATATCGAAGATAAAAGAATAAAACTTAAAAAAATAGGTATTCCACCAATAGCAGAGCATATTGTTGGATGGGGGGATTTAAAGGCATTATCCAAGATTAATCCAGATTCACATAAAGGCGATAATGGAAAGGTTTTGGTTGTGGGTGGCTCCAAGGAATTTTTCGGAGCTCCGATTTTATCGGCATTGGCTAGTTCAAAAATAGTGGATTTGGTAACTGTTGCATCCGTTAAAAATACCCTAAATGCATTAAGGAACTATCCAGAATTAATGGGTTATGAAATTGAAGGGGATTATTTTGGAGAGGAACATATAAATGAAATTGTAGAGCTCTCTAAAAAATATGATGTTGTTGTTCTTGGAAATGGATTATGTGTAAATAAAAATACAAAAAAGTTTGTAAATGGATTTTTAGAGGAAATGGAAAAATTAAATAAAAAGGTTGTAATTGATGCAGATGCTATAAAGGTAATAGATTACAATAATTTTGATTTTAGTGAGAATTTTATATTCACCCCGCATAAAAGAGAATTTGAATATATGGGATTTGATGTTAATAATATAGATATACACAATATAAACTCTACAATAGTTTTAAAAGGAAAATACGACTTAATATTTAATAAAAATAACATAAAAATAAACAAAACAGGAAATGCAGGAATGACTGTTGGAGGAACAGGAGATGTTTTGTGCGGTATAATCGGAGCATTATTTAGCAAAAATGATGTCTTTATTTCAGGATGTTGTGGAGCATTTATAAATGGATATGCGGGAGATTTATTGCTTAAAGAGAAGGGATATTACTATAATGTTGTAGATATATTAAATAAAATACCAAATGTTTTAAATATGTTCCATTAACATATATTTAATATGGTTATACATCATTATTAAGTAAATATAAGGGGGATTTTATGGAAGACGAATATTCAAAAGCAGATTTACACATTCATTCAAAATATTCAGGAGTTATGAAATATATGGGACTAAAATTTCCAGATTCTGTGGAGGAACCTAAAAATATTATGAAATACGCCAAAAAGAAAGGTTTAGATGTGATTGCCATTACAGACCATAACACCATAAGGGGAGGGTTAGAAACTAAAAAACTTGAAAAAGAATTTGGAATCGATGTTGTTGTTGGAAGCGAGATAATAACGAAAGATGGGGAAATTTTAGGATTATACCTAAATGAAGAAATCCCAAAGGGACTATCTGCTGAGGAAACCATTGAAAAAATTCACGAGCAGGGAGGTTTAGCAGTAGCTCCCCATCCATACAGCCCAATATGTAAAGCAATAGGGGATAAGATTTTTAAACTAAATTTAGATGGGGTGGAGGTATTCAATGCATACCATAGGGATGGAATAGTAAATAACATAGCATTAAAAAAGGTAATGGAAAATTACCACAAAAAACCCGTGGCATTTATAGGCAATAGTGATGGACATTTGGCAAAAATGGTCGGCAATGGATATACAAAATTTGAAGGAACATCAAAGGATGAGTTATATAATGCAATAGTTAAAAGAAAAACATCCTTTGGCGGAGCTCCTACGCCTCTGTCTGATATTATACTATGGAGTTATAATGTGGTTTATGTCTCTGAAAAAACACTTATAAAATCTATGATATTTAAAAGCGATTTGAATATAAAACTTTATAAAAAACTTCTTGCAATGTTCGGTGGTTTGGTATATATTGCTACGCCCCTTCCAATAATTTCGGGAATTATTGGTAATTTTTATCTCAAAAGAAAGGCTAAAAGCAAATTAAAAGAGGTAAATATTTAACATATTTAACATATTTCAAAATTTTTCTATTTTAAATCAATTCAATGAAATTCTCAATCATTTTTAAGCCTGCTTTACCACTTTTTTCAGGATGGAATTGGGTGGCATATATATTTTTTTTATTCAATACGCAGGGGAATTTATAGCCATATTCACACACTCCGGCAATAACATCTTTATTTGATGGATTTACATGATACGAATGAACAAAGTAAAAATATTCATTATTTTTTATGCCGTCAAATAGTGGAATATCCATTACCTGCTCTACATTATTCCATCCCATGTGTGGTATTTTTTCAACAGTATCTTTAAATTTTATAACATCTCCTTTTATAACTCCCAATCCCTTTGCACCATCACCTTCTTCACTTTTTTCCATCAACAACTGCATACCTAAACATATGCCTAAGAATGGAATCTCTTTTACAGTTCTGCATATAGCCTCTTTTAGTGAGCTCTCATTAACCTCTTTTGAAAGGTTTGCCATGGCACTTTCGAAATTTCCAACACCTGGGAGTATAATCTTATCTGCACTGAGTATGGTTTCAGGATTATCAGTTACCACTACATCTTTTGAATATAATTCAACCGCCTTCACTATGCTTCTTAAATTTCCCGCATTATAATCTATTATGGCAATCACATTATCACTTTAAAGAAATTCCTCTTCTAATTCTTTCAAGGTATTCAATATCTTTTCCAGTGCAATATATGCATCTTCTTTATTCTTTAAACCTGTGATAACTACCTTTCCACTTCCGAATATTAACACAACGACTTTTGGGTTATCCAGCCTATAAACTAAACCTGGAAATTGTTCAGGTTCATATTCAGTTCCTTCGAGGGTTGATATATCATCCAAATTAGGTTCAACTCCGAGCTCTGCGGTAGCAACCATGTTTTGAACTTTGACCTCAGGGTTCTCATCTATTTCAAAACCTGCTTCTTTTAAATAACCTATAACTTTTTTTATTGCTATTTCCGCTTCTTCCTTGCTTTTAGCCCCCGTGCAGTTTAATTTACCACTTCTAAATATTAACAAAGCGACTTTTGGCTCACTTAATCTGCAAACTAAACCTGGGAATTGTTCAGGTTCATATTCTGCATTATCCAATATATCCGCAGCATATTCTAAATCTATATCATTTCCAATTTTAGTAGATACTACAACATTTACAATCTTTATATCGGGCTTCACAATTTCACCTAATTGTTTATATAGTATTTATATATTTTATATAATATATAAATATTATTTATTATTAATTTAGATATATGGATTAATATTTTAAAAAAAGAAAGAAATGGAAATTATAGAATTTACATGAATAAAGCACCGAGACCTGCTGCAGCAGCTGCGGTTGTGTCTTCTTCTTTCTTTTCTTCTTTCTTTTCTTCTTTTGCTTCTTCTGCGGGAGCAGCAGCAGGAGCAGCAGCAACTGCAACAGGAGCAGCAGCAGCTTTTTCAATAGCTTCTTCAATATCTACTCCTTCTAATGCAGCAACTAATGCTTTAACTCTTGCGTCATCTGCTTCTATACCAGCAGCAGTTAATATCGCTTTAACAGCGTCTTCTGTGATTTCTTTACCTGCGGAATGTAATAATAATGCAGCATATATGTATTCCATACTTACACCTCCAAAGTAAAAATTTTATTTTTTCTTATTTTTTTAATGTATATAATGTTTTCGATTAAGTCAATATGGGAAATATGGTGGTTATTTGATAATTTAGAAGAGCAACCCCAATCCAGCAGCAGCAGGAGCTTCTTCTTTCTTCTCTTCTTCTTTTTCTTCTGGTGCTTCTTCTTTAACTTCCTCAGCAGAACTCACTGTTGAAGATAATTTTTCTTTTAACTCATCATCAAGTGCTTCATCACCAACTTCTGATGCAACAGCAAGCATTTGTGAGTATGCTTTGCCAAGTATATCGTCTGTGGTTTTGTCTGTAAGGAATGCACTTTCGATAGATACTGCTTTTGCTTCTCTGAATGCTTTCTGCAATATTGTTTCGATTGTTTCAGTAGTTGGTATTGCCGCATTAACTGACAGGTTAAATGCACTTTTGAATGCTTTCTGTATTTTTTGGACGAATTCATCTTCGTCTATCTTCAATACATCTGGGGTGTAGATTACTCCATCTTCATAAGCTGCTAAGAGGTCTAAACCTACTTTGGTAGGCTTTATGCCCAATGCAGAAAGCACTACTGCAACTTTGTGAGGAACGACCTCTCCCTCTTTAACAAGTGTGGTGTCTTCCCTTATTGCTATCTTACCTTTTTCGATAACTGCTGGAAGACCTGCACTTTTTAATTCCCCTAAGAATGGTCCTGGTGGCATTCCAGTTGAACCTTTTTCCACCACGATGTCGCATGGAGCAACAGCCCCTCCTTTTATAGGGGCTGGGGTTTTACTCTCCTCTAAGGTCTTGTAAAGCTTAAATGGATTCATATCCGTGACTATAATAGCTGCCCCTTTTGCTATGTGCTCAGCTAACTTAGCAAATTCAGGATTGCCAGTTTCTTCGGCAACTTCCTCAATAGCTCTTTTAATCAGAGTGTTTCTTGACATCCTTAAAATCATTTTTCCTCTGATTTTGTCTCTGATTTCTTGAAGTTGCCTTGCAGGGACTTCCATCATGTCTGCCAATGCTATAACATTACCTTCTTTGAGCAACTTCTTTAACTTATTTACTTCTTCAATCTTCCAAGGGGCAATTTTGTGTTCAAATTCTGCTTCTATCATAGTTCCATCCCCTTACTTTTCTATGGGGACTGCTGGTCCCATTGTTAGTTTTGTATAGGCATTTTTAACATGGTAAAGCCCCTTTTCATATTTCTTAGCTACCGTGTTTAAAACTGCTTCAATGTTTTCAGCTAATTCTTCATCGCTCATCTGTTCAGTTCCAACTAATGTTTGGAACGATGGTTTATCCCTTGTATTTATAATAACTGTCTTCTTAAATCTCTCAACCAGTGGTTTTAAGTTTGCGTTCGCAGGAACTGGTTGAGGCATTTTTCCTCTTGGACCTAATACAGGACCTAAGGCTTTACCGACAAGTGGCATCATATCCGCCTGAGCAATGAAAAAGTCATGCTCATTTGCTATCTTCTTAGCTTGTTTTTTATTTTTTCCTAATTCTTCCAATTCTTCCTGTCTTATTACAGTGAGGCCCATTTCTTCAGCCTGTGCCGCCAAATCACCTTTTGCAATTACTGCAATTTTTGGTTCCTTCCCTCGTCCGTGAGGTAATACGACCTGCTGTTTCAATCTATTTTCAGGTCTTGTGAGGTCGAGCTCCTTTAAATTTACGACCAAATCCACGGACTGTGTGAAGTTTCGCGGCTTAGCAAGAGAACGAGCCTCCTTCACTGCTTTTATTATGTTTTCTCTGTCCATGTTGTAGCCTCCTGTAATTATAAACCGCAGTCAAAAATTCGCAATTTTAGCAACTTTAAGTTGCCTGTATCCAACATCAATGCTGTTGGAATATAAATTAAATTAACTGCGGTCAAACATGGAGCAAATCTACTATTTAATAACTATTATATAAAGATTACGCTACACCAATTCACTGGCTTAAACTTTCCAATGTTTTATTACACAAATCAATTACTTCTCTCAATGCCTCTTTAAGCACTTCCTCAGCATCATTTCCTTCGGTGGTTTTTACAATCAATTTTGGATTGGAGATATATCTACCAGTTTCAGGATTTAAAACAGGATGCTCTATAACATAGGACGCCATAATTACCTTATCTGTTTTTTCCAATAATATATCTTTTAAAAGGTTGCATAATGAATGGTCATCATCTATTAATTCTACTTCTATACTATTTTCTGTCTTTTCCAATATTTTCATAATATTCATAGTATCACCTACATATAGTTTAGTTTTTTAGTTTAATTATTTCGTTTCTAATTTCATTAATTATATCCACATTATATATTCTTTTTTTATTTCCGTCTTTTATTGAATAAATATAATATACCTTTCCACCATATTTCTTAGTAAATTCAATATGGGTTTTCCCTGTATCTTTTTTTCTTTATAAATCTCTGGTATGTGAGACACATTACTTATTGGTTTTATTTGAAGTCCAATATATTTACCATTTACCTCTATAAAAAAATCTACATTATATAGTCTATCCCATTCATCGGGTGCTGGTTCAATTTTTACATCTAAATCATCCAGTTCTTTCTGCAATTGTCCATAAATTGTTTTTATTTCTGTCATGTATCCATCAAAAGTCCTATTTATCACCATATTATGTATGTAATTTATACAGTCCTCTTCCGTGATACTCTCAACTTCCGATGCTATTACTTCTGTTATTTTAATATACAATTTTCGCCCCAATTCATCTATATGTTCCTTTGACCTAACTTTCGAGTAATAATATTCTTTCCACTCCTACAATGATTTTGGAGAGCATTTTCTAATCTCCTCAGATACTGCACCAACATTTCGTTTAAAATTCAACTGAAATCTATTCATAGCACTATTTAATATCCATTCTTTTGCCATATTATGCCTCATTTTTGTATTTTAAAAATCTATTTTTATGAACATATTCCATATTATCATCTACATCTACGAGATTATTTTTAATAAGATGGGCATTGATAAATGTTTTATTTTTTAAATATAAATATGCCATTAAATTATTTTTATCGTCGTATTTATTTGTATCAAATTTTAAAAAGACTTTTTGATTTTTTGTTTTATTTTTTAAAAATTCAATCGCTTCGTCTCGTTTTTCAGGAATTTCTTTTATACCAATTAATCTAATTATAATACCATTGTTTAATTCTATCAATTCAGGGCTTATTACTTGTTTAACTCTGTAATATTCAATCCTTGATTTTTGATTTTTATTGTTAATATCCGTTTTATCTATTTTAGAACCAAACTTCAATTTTTTTGGGTCTATTTTTTTATCGAATTTAACAGGGTCTTTGAATATATATGGGAGCTCCTTTATTTTACCATTCCAATTTTTATCATTTTCATTTAAATTTTGTTTAACCACTTCAATTTCATAATCTTTTAAAAGTGTTTCCTGATTTGCCCCTAATTTATCCAATATTATTGGTAAAAACTCCTCGTTAAGCTCATAACCTATTGAATTTCTACCTAACTTTTTAGATGCCAATGATGTTGTTCCACTGCCTAAAAATGGGTCTAAAACCGTTTCGCCCACAAAAGAAAACATTTTTATTATTCTTTTAGGTAATTCCTCTGGAAACATTGCCAAATGTTTATCCTGTTTAACTCCATTAAAATACCAATGCCCTGAAAAATATTCTTTCCATTCTTCTTTTGTTAATTTTGATGCTTCTTTAATTTCTTTTGAAGGTTTTGGAGCATTCCCTGGTTTTTTAAATATTAATATGTGCTCGTAGTCGATTTTTATAATTCCATTTCTTGGATATGGATAAGAGCCCATTATAGAAGCTCCGCCTGTTGTATTCATTGTGGTATTTTTTTGCCAAACTATTGCCCCCATATAATCAAAACCTATTGTTTCAGCAAATTTTATAATTTCTGTTCTTATTGGTATTACTTTATATCTACCATAATAAACGGAGCGGGCAAATTGGTCTCCAATATTAATTACCATTCTACATCCAGGATGCAATACTCGATAACATTCTTTCCATACTAAATTTAAATTGTTTATATATTCCTCATAACTGTCATTAAATCCTATCTGCCCTTCAACACCATAGTCCTTTAATTGCCAATAGGGTGGAGAGGTAATAATAAGATGAACGGAGTTATCAGGAATTTCCGCCATATTTCTTGAATCTCCTATAATTACCTTATGGAAGGTCTTCATATTATCACTTAGTTATTCATTTAAAAAATGTTTTTTAATCAAATTTATATCTTTATTCAATACAATTTTGTCGTTTTCTATTCTGAAAAATTCTTTTTCAATACATTCATCTATGATGTCGTCAATATCTTTTTTGGTGAAGTATGCCACCAATACAATAATATTTCTAACAGGTTTTGAACCAACATTCACAAAACTGAGCTCAGTATTTATATCATATAATTCTTTTAATATGTTATTGAATTTATCAAAAGGTAGTGAGCATTTGATTAGGTTTTCATCTTCTTTATATATAAAATTAATTTTTAAGGATTTAAGTGCATCTAATATCAAGTTTTTATTAATAGGGTATTTTATATCGGATAAATAATACTCAAATAATCCCTTTGAATTTGGATTATATTTTTTATGAATTCTATTTATTAAATTCATAATATTTTTGTGGTCTTCCATTATCTTGTTCTTATCATACCCGTATATTTTTATCCTAAGGGTGCTTACACCATTTAATTCTTCGGTATAGGCTGCTTTTGATTCTATTGAACAATCAATATCCATTTTTGAAATTTCTTTGCAAATATCCATTATCTCTCTATTGGTTGCCTTCACGCTTATCATTTTTTTCATAATCTCACCAAATAAACATATATAGCATATAATTATAGTGTTCGACATAAAACTTAATTAATCAAAAATTTATCAATCCACTTTCTCGCATAACTCAATCTCTTGCTAAATCTGTTAAAGCAGTCTCTAATTTCATTTTTCAGCTCATCCAGAGTTTTTATAAGTTTGGGAGACAGTTATCGT
>NZ_WAKW01000075.1 GCF_015523155.1 Methanothermococcus sp. | reverse complement strand
TTTTATAAACCCACAACTATATATTTACTATGGGGAAATTATATAATTAATGTGATAATATGGATGATAAAACTATTTATAAGTTTTTACATGGTTTAAACACAAATTTTAAGAGAAAAACATTAAAAGAACTGCTAAAAGAAGAAAAGCCCCATGTAATTATAAATGGAAAACGACATAGAATAAAAAAAAGAGAACTTGATTTATTAAAAGAATTAAATGTTGATGAGAATTTAAAAATACCGATAGTTTTGGAAATTGATGCTTCTCTGGAATGTGGAACTGTAAAAATAGAAGGGCATGAAGAGGTAAAGGTAGTTTCCAAGATATTGGGCAAAGAAATAAACCTCTTTAACGAAGAAAAAATAATTTATATATATAAACCAGAGCTCCGAATTTTAAGAAGGGAACTACCTACAACCACAACATATTTATTTAGAATGAGCTCATGTTAAGTGATACGATGAACAGAATACGGAAGAAAAAATATCGTGGTATTGACCCGTTTAAAAAAATGATGAATAACCAGAAAAATGTGGAAAAATTATATAAAATATATTATATAATAAATATATGGGTTTGGTTTGCCATGTTGTTAGGTTCCATAATTTTTATAATATGGGCAGTTAAATATTTAGGTTCAATTAATTAAATGTTATAATTGGAAAATATAATATTGCGAAAATGAGGGATTCTATGAATGAATATGTGTTATATTTCACAATGTTTTCCCTATTGGTAGGGGCATTGTCGTCATTAAAATTGTGCTTCCATAAAAACACATCAAATGTGTTAATAGGGGAAGGATTAATGGCTATTATAGTAGCTACTTTTTTAGTAGTTCTTTCAACAGGTTTTGGCATATCCTTTGGGGAAACTGTGGCACTTTTTATACTTGTAGCAGGACCTGTGGGGACAATTGCCTTTTCAAAAGTCATGAAAAGAAAATCTGAATCTAAAAATATGTGAAGTAATAATTCATAGCTACAAATAAATTAAAATTAATTATTTTCCTTTAAAAACGCACATTAATGTATTTGCTTCCTTTCCGCTGATAAATGCTCTGCTTATTATTCTTTTAAATATTGTTTTGCATAATTCTTTTCTATATTCTGGAATATATTTATTTTTATCCACAAATTCATTGAAAATATTTAATAAAACATCCTTTTCAAGCTTAGACGCCTCTCTCATATTTACATTGTAGGGGGTTTCCAGAGATGAAACATACAATTCATAAAGTATAACCGAAACTGCATGAGATAGATTCATTATTGGATATTCTTTTGATGTAGGTGTGGATACAAACAAATCACACAATTCAAGTTCTTTATTGCTTAATCCATCATCTTCTCTTCCAAAGACAATACCCATTGTTCCATTTAGTGTTTTATGTTTCTCCGCGAGCTCCCGCGGTGTGATGGGGACCCTTTTTATATTTCTATCGCCAGAAATTGCACCAGAAGTCCCAACTACAAAGTCAATATCCCTTATAGCATCTTCTAAATTGCTATAAAATTTTGCATTGTTCAGAACTTCTTTTGCATGAACTGCCCTTATGTATGCTTCATCATTTAATATACTCCTATCTCCAACAATCCTTAATTCATTTACTCCAAAATTCATCATATTTCTTGCAATTGCTCCAACATTTCCACTGTATTTTGGATTTACTAAAATAACTACTGCCCTCATCTCATCATCACTTTTTACTTCTTTATTTTAGTGAATTACAGTTAAATATAACATTATTGCACATAAACTGCCCATAAGGGTGCATGTGAAATTAACATGTTCGTTGTTGAATATTCCCCTTCTTTCAAGCAGAGCTCCGAAAAGACTATCGGATAAATTTCCAACTATTCCCGATATGGTTCCTATCCATATTAAATTGTAGTTATTAAATAATATACTTGATATAAGCCCGATTAAAAACGCCCCAACAATTCCTGCAAATGTTCCATATATCGATACCCCACCATCCGTCCCTTTTTCAACCTTTTCCAATGTGGTTATTAATCTTGGTGTTTCGTTTGAGAGGACCCCCAATTCTGATGAGAATGTATCAGATGTAGCTGCTGAGATTGAGCCAATATACCCAAATAATGCAATATTATAATCGATAATTCCAAATATATATAATAATACAATCAAAACTGCCAGAGCTCCGTTTGCAAGCACATTTTTTATTGTTCTTTTGCATTCGCCCATGCCCATGCAATTTTTTTTAGAATAACCCACTTTACTCACTAAGCTTCCAAAAACTAAAAAACACACCATTATAATTAACCAATTTAGGTTCGTTCCCATGAGTATTATAAAAGCCATTGCAGAGGAACACAATATTCCACAATTATCTAAAAATCCCTTTTTCTTTATGGCATATGCCAATACCAATACTATGATTAAGGAAGAAATAAATTTCATATAAATGTCCATTTTTTCCACCAAGATTAACAGATACTAATACATCCCTTATTAAATAGTATTTGAATTATTTATGGGCGTTATTTAAAGGAGCAGGTCTGTCCAAAAATGCCATGGTTGATTTTAAAGATGAGAATACAACATAATTATTAACATGTATTTTTTAAATTAAAACATAATTAAAAATATTTATAATATTTCGTTAAATGAACATATATATAGTTTTTGAATTATGGTTCCCAGTCAAAAACAGTATTTAAAATTATTTTTTTATGTATTTTGTACAATAATAAATACAATGATAAATATACTATAAAATTGAAAAATAACTATTAAATATAAATATTTATCAAATGTTTATTGAATTAACATATATTATATCTTTATGGTGATATGATGGTAAAATTAATGCTTGCTCTTGATGTAGTGGATAAAAAAGAAGCTTTGAAGATAGCTGATGAAACTTCGGATTATGTTGATGCCATTAAAATAGGATACCCATTAGTTTTAGCTGTTGGATTGGATATTGTTAGAGAGATAAAAGATAAAACAAAAAAAGAAGTTATATGTGATTTTAAAGTGGCAGATATTCCACCTACAAATGAAAAAATTGCAAATTTAACATTAAAATATGCGGATGGAATTATTTGTCATGGATTTGTTGGAAAAGATAGTGTAAAAGCCATCCAAAAGATAGCAAAACAGTATGAAATGGAAACCGACAGTAAAAAAAAGGTAATAATGGTTACCGAAATGTCCCATCCAGGTGCGGTGGAATTTATACAACCTATTGCAGATGAGCTCGCAGAAGTTGCCAAAGAGTTAAATGTAAGTGGTGTTGTAGCCCCCTCAACAAGACCCGAGAGATTAAATGAAATAAAAAATATTGTTGGGGATATTCCTATAATCTCTCCCGGCATTGGTGCCCAAGGAGGGGATTTGGATGAAATTTTAAGTATATTGGATAAAAAAGATTACGTTATTGTTGGAAGGGCAATATACGAAAATGAAAATCCAAGAAAAAGTGCTTACCAATATAATATATTGTTAAATAAGAGTATATATAAAAAATAAAACTAAAAAATTTTAATGGGGTATATGAAAATGGATAAAATAATACAAGTTAATGACAAAGTGATAGCAAACTCCATGAAAAAAGTGTTTAAGGAAGAAATTGGTGAAATAGAAAGAGAATTAAGGGAACTGTATAATAAATATAACATTAAAAGTAGCAAAGAGTTAGAATTGAATGCTAAAAATGATGAAGAAGCTAAAAATGATTTTGAAAAAATTAAAGAACTTGAAGATGAATTAGAAAGACTAAATTCCTATTTGAGGGAAGTCAATATGAAAACTATATAAAAGCTATATAAAAAAGGGAAATTATGAAAGTTATAATTACAAGACCTATGGAACAAGGGATTAAATTTGCCAATGTATTAAAAAAAGAAGGCGATTTCGAACCTATATTAATACCAACCTTAGAATTGATATTTAAAGATGTAAATGTAGATTTAGATAACTATGATTGGCTGATATTTACAAGTCCCAGGGGGGTTTTAGGATTGTTTAAAAATCTGGACGAATCAGGAATTAAAAAAATAAAGGACAAAAAAATAGGGGTAATCGGGATAGAAACTGCAAAAGAATTTAAAAGGATATTTAAAAGAGATGTGGATGTAATCCCCAAGATATATACCGCAGACAATCTTTTAGAAGCTTTAAAAGAGCATGTGAAAGAAGATGAAAAGGTGTTAATACCCACAACACCATCGACAAGAGATATTTTATATAAAAACCTAAATGCAGATTTAATGTTTGTCTATCACTCGAAAGAACCAATTAATATAAAAAATAAACTCAAAGAATTGAAAAATATCATAATTAAAGAAGAAAATAATAATAAAAAAATAATACTAACCTTCACAAGTGGTTTAACTGCAAAGAATTTTTTTAAAAATTCGGACGCCGAGTTATTAACTCTATTAAAAAATCAGTATATTGTTTCAATAGGTCCCATTACAAACCATGTTGTTGAGAAATATGGATTTAAAGGATATATTCCAAAAAAATATACAATCAACGGCATGATTGAAGTTATTAAATCTTTAAAAAATAAAAAATAAATAGAAATAAATAAAGGTGATTCTATGAAAATAGGCATAATGTCAGATACCCATGATTATCTGCCAAATATAAAAAAGGCGGTGGATATTTTTAACAATAAAAATGTTGATATGGTTATTCATTGCGGTGATTTTGTTTCTCTTTTTGTTATAAAAGAATTTGAAAGATTAAATGCTAGGATTGTGGCAACTTATGGAAATAATGATGGTGAAAGAACAAAATTAAAGGAATGGTTAAAGGAGTTAAATAAAGAGAATGAGATAGATGATTATTTAAGTTTTGAAGCTGATTCATTAAAATTTTTTGTTCTCCATGGAACAAATAATGAGATACTTGAAGCCATAATAAAATCAAAAAAATATGATGTTGTAATTTATGGTCATACTCACAATAGGGTATTTGAAGAAATCGACAATGTTTTAGTTATAAACCCAGGAGAATGTTGTGGGTATTTAAGTGGGATAGCCACAATAGGTATATTGGATACTACTTCAAAAAAATACGAAGAATTCGAATTGTAATTTTAACATTATCAAAATTTGAGGGGATTTTATGGATTATGTCATTAAAAAAGAGCCAGATTTTAAAGAACCAATAGTAATTACAGGTTTTCCAAGCATTGGACTTATAGGTAATATAGCAACTCATCAAATTGTTAAAGAACTCAATTTAGATTTCATAGGTTATTTCGATTCTCCAAATATTCCCCCTGTTATGTCGGTGGAAAAGGGGATAATATATCCTCCAATAAGAGCATATGGGAACGAGAATTTGGTTGTAATATCTTCCGATGTTTTAATTCCCCCAAATGTTGTATATGAGTTAACTGATAAATTAATAGAATATATTTCAAAAATTAATCCAAAGATTGTTATCAATCTGGATGGCATTACCTCATTAAATCCAAAAAATATCTATGCTGTTTCAACATCAAATGAGCTTTTAGAATTTATGGTTAAACAGAATATTCCAATTTTAGAGTATGGTATGGTGGGCGGTATGTCTGGAGCAATATCAATAAAAAGTTCAGATAAAAATATTTCCTCGCTATGTTTGATGGCAGAAACCCCTGGATTGAGACCTGACCCTATGGCTGCATCCAATATTATTGAAGTTCTAAACAAATTATATGATTTAAATGTAAATACAGAGGAATTGATAAAAGAAGATGAAAAGATAAAAGAAAAACTTAGAAAATTAGCAGAAGAACATCTTAAACTTATGTCAAAACAGAAAGTTGAAAATCCAATGTATTTATAATAGATTTAAAAAGTGATATTATGAAAATTTGTGCATTAACGGGAATATCCCCAAATAATATTTCTGGGCTGGTAAAAAACCATGTAAAAACTTTTGATTTAAAAAATTTTTCCAATATACTTACAATAACATCCTTAAATGTAGGAGATTTTGTATTTATAACTGGAATGGTAAAAGAGGACATTATTTCAGGCACAGAAGGAGTTGTAGCTCAGATAAAAAAAATAGAGACATATTCTCAAAGAGAAAATCCAACCATATGTGAAGAGATAGAATATATTGTTGCAAGAGTTCAGCTCGAAGTTTTAGGGTATGGTGTATGTGTAAATGTTGTAAATACAGACTTGCTAAATCCATTGATAGTTGAAGTAAGGATAGAATCTATATATGGATAAAGGTTTATATAAAAAATAATAAATTTTAAAAATAAAAAAGGTGATGTAAAAATGAAAATTATAGGGATATCAGGTTCTCCAAGAAAAAATGGAAATACTTCGTTTTTGGTAAAAGAGGCATTGAAATCTGCCCATGAAGAAGGTGCAGAAACAGAATTCATAACATTGGCTGATAAAGAATTAAATCCATGTATTGCCTGTGATGTATGTAAAGAAGAAGGTGAATGTGTAATAATGGATGACATAAATGAAATTTTGGAGAAAATGGAAAAAGCAGATGGTATTATAATTGGTTCGCCAGTTTATTTTGGAGGCGTAAGTTCTCAGATAAAAATGCTGTTTGATAGGTCAAGACCTTGTAGAGTTGGATTCAAATTAAAAAATAAGGTTGGTGGGGCAATATCTGTGGGAGCTTCGAGAAACGGAGGTCAAGAAACTACTATAAAGCAAATTCACGATTTTATGCTTATACACTCTATGATTGTTGTTGGAGATAAGGAGCCCACTGCACACTATGGTGGAACAGGAGTGGGTGGTGCTGTTGATGCCTGCGAAAATGACGAGGTAGGCATAAATACGGCGAGAAATTTAGGTAAAAAAATTGTGGAAGTTGTTAAATTGATTAAAAAAGAATAAGTCAAAAAAGAACTATAATTAAGATAATTAAATAAAAATAAATTAAAATCATTTTATCTTCTTTTCATTATATTTTTTTATTTTATTTTAAAATTAATTGATTAAAAAAATAAATAAAATAATTATGTTCCTTCTCTCCAATCACTTAAATACTTTCTTTGCTCAGGGGTGAGCTCATCTATTTCAACACCCATGGACTTCAATTTTAATGAAGCTATTCTTAAATCCTGTTCATAAGGAATTTCATATACTTTATTTTCAAGTTTTTCATGATTTTCTTTTACGAATTTTGCACTAAGTGCCTGATTTGCAAAGCTCATATCCATTACCTCACATGGATGACCGTCTCCACATGCTAAATTTACGAGCCTTCCCTCTCCAAGGAGATATAATTTTTTATTTCCTAAATCGTATTCTTCAATATTCATCCTAACAGTCCTAACTGATTTCGAAAGGTTTATCAAATCATTTTTATTTATTTCATTGTCAAAATGGCCTGCATTTGCAAGAACTGCTCCCTCTTTCATTACCAACATATGTTCAGCTCTTATTATATCTTTACATCCTGTTGTGGTTATAAATATATCTCCTATCCTTGCAGCGTCATCCATTTTCATAACCCTGAATCCATCCATCTTAGCTTCCAATGCTCTAATGGAATCTACCTCTGTAATTATAACATTTGCGCCCATTCCTGATGCCCTCATTGCTACTCCTCTACCGCACCAACCGTATCCTGCAACTACAACATTTTTTCCAGCAATTAAAAGGTTTGTAGTTCTTATGATACCATCTATTGCACTTTGTCCAGTTCCATATCTGTTATCAAATAGGTGTTTTGTATATGCATCATTTACATTAACCACAGGGAATTTTAGAGCTCCTTCCTCAGCCATTGCCTTTAATCTTATAACCCCTGTTGTAGTTTCTTCGCATCCACCCATGATATTATTTAGGAGCTCTGTTCTTTGGGAGTGCAATAGGAATATCAAATCTGCACCATCATCTATAATTATATCAGGATTATGGTCTAAAACTTTGTTTAAATTTTCATAATATTCTTCGTTTGTTTCTCCCCTCCATGCATAAACATTCATACCTTTTTTTGCACAGGCGGCGGCAACGTCATCCTGAGTGGATAATGGATTACATCCAGTAATGGCAATTTCTGCTCCACCGTTCATTAAGGTTTCCGCCAATACCGCAGTTTTAGCCTCCAGATGAAGTGCCATACCAATGGTAAGTCCTTCAAATGGTTTTTCCTTTATAAATTCTTCTCTTATTAATTTTAAAACAGGCATGTGTTTTTTTGCCCATTCTATTTTTAATTCTCCATTAGGGGCGAGATTTAAATCTTTAACTTTGCTCACGATTTCACCAAGTATTTTTATTTTTTTTATTTAATTTCATTAATTCATCAACCTACCCATTAACATACTTTTTTAATATTTTTTAATTTTATTAATTACAATATTATTTTTTATTTTTTATATTATTTTTATAACTTTTCATTTTTTTTCATTTTTTCATATTCATTGAATAAATCTCCAAAGTATTTTTCAATAATATACCACGCCCCTTGTGGGGGAATTATCCCTATTTCCGTGATAATCCCATCGATATACTGTGCTGGCGTAATATCAAAAGCAGGATTTCTTAATTTTATTTTATCTGTATATTCTTCTTCAAATATATGTATCTCATTAGGGCTCCTTTCTTCTATATCTATCAATTCCCCAACTATGGTTTTTGGATGAAACTTGTAAGTCTCCGCAGCTGTTAAAAATGGAACCCTTCTTTCATGTGCAATAAGTGCTATTTGGGATGTTCCTATCTTATTTACCAAACACCCATTTGAAGTAATGGCATCTGCCCCAACAACAACTAAATCCACTTCTTTTATAAAATATCTAACTGCACTATCTACTATCAATGTAGTATCTATTCCTTCATCGGCAAGGTCTTTTGCCGTTAAATATCCTTGATTTCTTGGGCGCGTCTCTGTGCAGATGACCTTTATATTTTTTCCGTTTCTATATGCTGTTTTTATAATATTTAATGCAGCTTCTGAATTGCAATGAGTTAATATAGTATATCCATCCTTTATTCTATTTGAACCGATTTCTCCTATTTTTTTTGTAGCCTCTAATGAAGATTTGATAAATTCATCCGCCTTATTTATTACCGCTTCTTTTGGATTTTTATCATTTAATCCATTTAAAACATATTTTACGGCATTTGGAAGAGATACTGCTGTTGGTCTCGCAGATTTTAAAATATTGCCTGCATCAATCATCTTATTTTTGAACTTATTATCCTCTAAATCAGCAATAGATTTTGCGTAATTCTTTAAAGCTTTTGCCGCAGCCCTTCCTATTCTTCCAGCCCCTCTTATTTCCATATTTTTTATTTTTTTATATATTTCATAAATAACATCCATGCCCATAGTTTCATCTCAAAATTAAGATTAACAAAAAAATGTAAATAGTTATAATCCATATTTTATATAAAATTTTTCTATAAAAATAATAATTTAGTCCAGTTTTTCGGATATTAATTTTACAATATCTTTTGAACTTAAAACCCCTATAATTTTATCCTCCCTAAGCTCAGAAACAACATATAAATGATGTATATTATTCTCAGCCATAACAGCAGCTGCTTTTTCAAGAGGTGCTGTGGGACTTATTGTAATTAACTTAGATACCATTATATCCTCTGCTTTTAATTCATCGAGATTTTCATTATAATGCTTCAATATATCTATATCAGTTATAATTCCCCAATATATATTGTTATCATCAGAAACTACTACTGATGAGATATTATTTTTACCCATTATTTTTATCACATTTGATATATTATCTTTTAATGATACTTCATATATACCTCTACTCATTAAATCTCTAACAAAATATTTTGAAAGCATTGTTTCACCAAATTATATTTTTACAATATTAATATATTACATATGTTTTATATAATTTTATTGAGGTATATAAAAAAATATTATATTTATTTTCCACATGTAAAAAATATTTCGTGAAACTATGAGACAGAAGAACATTAAAAAAATAAAAAACATTGCACTTGAAAGGATTGACATACTAATGAATCTTGCAGAAGAGGAAGCTAAAAAAAATCGAATGGACAGGGCAAAACGATATGCTGAATTAAGTAAAAAAATTTCGATGAAAATGAGGATGCCCTTCCCAAAAAAATGGAAAAGAAGAATATGTAAAAAGTGCGGGGCATTTTTAATTTTTGGAAAAAATGCAAGAGTTAGAATAAAAAGCAACAAATATCCACCTCATATTATAATAACATGTTTAGATTGTGGTAATGCCATTAAAATTCCAATGATTAGGGAAAAAATTAAAAAGAAAAGCTATTAATAAATAATGTAAAATAACACATTATTATTAGGCAATATCATATATAATTGAACTTTGGAAGATTTATAAGAATGTTAAAAGCATGGTGCTATTGGAAAACCTATATACTTATGAAACTTAATTTGTGAAAATTATTAAGAAATAACTCATAACAATATATATTATCAAAAATATATCCCCAATACACATAATCATCTACACAAAAAATATTAATATATTAAATAAAAACATTTTAATAATCACATTTGGGGGCATGCCATGAATCCTTCACATGATCTTGAACAGGACGAGAGATTAGAATCCAATATAGAGCAGGAATGTTTAGAGTCTGATTTAGAGATGGAATTTAATGAAAAATCTGAAAATCTGAAAAAAATAATGGATAGATTACAGAATAAAATAAAACATGCCGTTCTCAATAATAATGATAATAATCTGGAAAAATCCAATATTGATGAACAATCTAACTATTTAAAGGAAATCAATGAGAAATTGGATAAATTACCTAAGATGATGTCCGATATAGATAATTCAAAGATTGAAGATACATTAAATCAAATACTTGAAAAAATAAATATCCTTATTGATAAAAACGATGAGTATTCTTTAAAATTAGATAACATCATCCTTGAAATTGATAAAGTATTAACTAAAATAGAGGATATGTCTAAAAAAGCTTTAAGATTATATGAAAGTGGAAATATAACTATATTGGATATTATAAATCTTATAAAAGAAATAAATTTGGGAATTAATGAAATAAAAGATAATTTAAACAACTATAAACATGAAAATATTGATAAAGCCATAGAAATAGCAGATAATTTAAATAATAAAATGGATACTTATATAGAAAAATTTGAAAAAATAAAAGCAAGTATAAATGGATAAGAAACGATATATAAAGAAAAGGTGATTGCATGATAAAGGTGGCTATTACAGGAGCTCTTGGAAGAATGGGAAGTAATATAATAAAAACACTGTGTGAAAATCCAGAAGAATTTAAGGTAGTTGCAGCAATTGATGTGCCAAATCATCCAAAAAAAGGAATGGATATTGGAGACATAATAGGACCAAGATATATGGGTGTTCCTTTAGAAACATCCGACAATTTAGACAATGTCTTAAAAGAAACAAAACCTGATGTTTTAATCGACTTCACCGCCCCAACACCTTGTGTAAATACCGTTAAAATAGCCTCATCAAATGGTATTAACTTAGTAATTGGAACCACAGGATTTACAGAAGAACAGAAAAAAGAAATGAAAGAAGCCATTAATAAAAACAAGGTTGCAGCAGTAATATCTCAAAACTATGCGATAGGTGTAAATATATTCTTTAAAACATTGGAATTTTTGGCAAAAAAACTTGGAGATTATGATATAGAAATTGTCGAAATGCACCATAGATTTAAAAAGGACGCTCCAAGTGGAACTGCCCTAAGGGCTGCTGAGATAATCCAGAATAATTTAAATAGGGACTCTAAATTAATATACGGTAGAGAAGGGCTTGTTGGAGAAAGAACCAAAGAAGAGATATGTATCCATGCACTTAGGGGTGGGGATGTAGTTGGAGACCATACTGTAATATTTGCAGGGGATGGGGAACGATTGGAACTCACCCATAAAGCAAGTAGTAGGCAGGCATTTGTAAATGGTGTAATTTTGGCAACCAAATTTGTTTCAAATAAAAAAGAAGGAATATATAATACATTTGATGTTTTAGGACTTAATGAATAATAATTCATTATTATTTAACATGTTTATTTTACTATATTTTTTATTTTTTTATACGCATATATGGTGAAAATTTGAGGGAGTTTATATTAAAATCAAATAAGGCAATAACCTCAGGAGATGTTAATTTAAAAGATCTCCCGGGAAGTTGTGGTAGGTTAGATTTGGTATGCAGATGTGTTAGTAGTGCATTTTTTCTTTCCCATGATTTAAGAAGGGACACTATATTTTATTCAGTCCATTATGGAAGTCCAAACCCTCCTGTGGCATTAAAATTTGTAGGCTCTGAATTAAAAAGAGTTAGCCCTGATGAAAGAAGCATTGCTCTATTTATAAAAAAAGCACTTGAAAAAGAACATATATGTATTTGGAAGGAAAGTACCTCTGGAATTTACCATGCTAAAAAAGAATTTAGGGATATTGTATTGGAAAGAAAAAAAGAGGGAAAGAGGATTTTTTATCTCCACAAAGATGGGGAACCTATTGAAGAATTATTTAACCCTGCCAAATATGAAAAAAATATTGTTTTTGTGTTAGGAGACCATATAGGTATTGGGGAAGAAGATGAGAAGTTTTTAGATGAGATTGGAGCAGAAAGGGTTTCAATATCCCCTTTGGAATTGCATGCAAACCATTGCATTGTCATCGTTCATAATATTATAGATAAAATTTGTATGATTTAATAATATTAATTAAATTTGTTCTCTTAAATTTTATAATTTTAATAAATAATTTCTTAATGATGCTTTACTTAAATTTTAACGGTTAATAACCTATGTTAATAACAAGTATAAGGTGAGAGATATGGAGGATATACCAAAGGTTGTTGTTTTTAAACTCTCTTCAAATGAATATGGATTAAGAGTGGATGAAGTTAGAGAAGTCTTAAAGCTTCAAGATATTACGGCATTGCCCAATAGTCCAGATTATGTTGTGGGCGTCACAAATATTAGGGGTGAAATTACGCCTATTATTGATTTAAGAAAAAAATTGAATATATCAAATAGGTTTGAAGAGGATAACAACGATAAAGATATGTTAGTTATGGTAATTGAAATCGAAGGAGTTCCTGTGGGTATATTGGTAAATGCTGTTAACGATGTTCTCCAGATATCTAATGAGCAAATTGAGGACTTAGGGGAGATAAGAAAAAATATAAGTGATAATTACATTGAAGGTATTGCAAAAATTGGCAATAGGCTGATAATACTACTAAACATTAACAACCTTATAAATCCAAAAGAATTATGAGGATGAAGAGTATGAAAAAAATAAAAGCATTGGTGGTAGATGATTCGGCATTTATGAGAAAAGTAATTTCTGACATGTTAAATTCCGATAATGATATTGAGGTAATAGGAACAGCAAAAGATGGGTTGGAGGCTGTCGAGCTCACCCAAAAATTAAATCCAGATGTAATCACAATGGATGTGGAAATGCCTAGGATGGGTGGGCTTGAAGCAGTTAAAAGAATAATGGAAATAAAACCTACACCAATATTAATGCTGTCTGCATTAACGAAAAAAGGCTCTAAGGAGACATTTGAAGCTTTAGAATATGGAGCAGTTGATTTTATTCAAAAACCCTCAGGAACCATTTCATTAGATATTAGAAAACTGGGTGATGAATTAATAAACAGAGTAAAATCAGTTTCAAGGACATATGTCAGAAGAAAAGTTGCACCTAAAAAACATGAAAAAATTATAGAAAAACAAAACATTGGAAAAACTAATGAAAAACCTATAAAACCAGAGATTAAATTGCCTACTGAGAAGTTGAAGAATACAGCTATTATAATAGGCTCATCAACAGGTGGGCCACCCATAGTTTCAGAAATTATAGTTAATCTTCCAAAAAACATGCCACCGGTATTTGTAGTTCAACACATGCCAAAGGGATTTACAAAAATGTTTGCGGATAGAATGAATTCAGAGGCTACATTAAATGTAAAAGAAGCCCAAAATGGAGAAATAGTAAAATCTGGTTATGTCTATGTAGCACCAGGCGATTGTCAGATGATACTTAAAAAAAGAGGGAAGGATATTTGTATAGAATTGGATGACCAGATGCCAAAAGTTCATGGGACAAAACCATCAGTGGATGTTACTGCGGAATATATATCAAGAATATACGGTAAAAATACAGTAGGTGTAATTTTATCAGGTATTGGTCGAGATGGAGCATATGGATTTAAATTAATAAAGGAAAAAGGTGGAAAAATAATTGCTCAAAATAAAGATACATGCGTTGTATTTGGTATGCCAAAAGCTGTTATCGAAATGAATATTGCCGATGTAATATTGCCTCCATCGAAAATACCTGAAACCATTATTATGTTTGTTAAAACTATAATAGGGGATGAAAATGGATGATATGGAACAGTATAAAGAATTGTTCTTGGCTGAGGCTACAGAACACCTCCAAGCTTTGAATCAGAATTTAGTTGAACTTGAAAATAATCCCGATAATAAAGATATTATAAATTTGATATTTAGGTCGGCACATACATTAAAAGGCTCTGCAAGAACCCTTGGATTTGAGGGAATATCCACTCTCACCCATCACATGGAAGATATATTGGATTACATTAGAAATGGGGATATACTTGTAAATTCAGAGATTATGGATTTATTATTTAAGTGTCTTGATGTTCTTGAAACCATGGTTAACGAAATTGAAGATGGCGTTGAATCTACTTCTGTTGATATTACAGATGTAGTTAATGAAATAGAAAGATTGAAAGAAAAATATTTATCGGGCATCAACGGTGCCTATCCATTAGATACATTATCACACCAAAGTGCCAACAATTCACATAATGAAAAAATAGGGAAAAAAGAAGAAGTTAAGCAGAAAAATAATGTTAAAAATATTAAATCTGTTGTAAATATATTATTAAAAGAGCCAAAAACCACCGTGAAAATTAAAAAAGCGGTTATAAATAAAGAAAATAATAACGAGATAAAAAAACCAAAAAATCTCAATGAAATTCTTGAACAAATGGGTAAATCTATCGAAATTCTCAATATAGTTGCCGATACCCTTAATTATGATGATTTGAAAGAAACTCTGGCAAAACTAAATGATTTAATTAATCATATCATGGCTGAAGACATTGTATTTAATAAATCAGTTATGGAGGTATTAAAAGATTCATTAGATGTAATGGAAAAAATTGCAAAATCATTTGAGGAAAATAAAGGTATGGATAATTTAAATATTGATTTACCTGAATTAAATAAAAAAATAGATAATGCAACAACTATTAAGGATAAATATCAAAGCTCATCAAATGGTGGTGAAGAATACGAGGTTGTTTTGGACCACTCTAAGTTTGAATTAAACAATTACTCTGAATATCTAAAAGAAATGGTGGATAAAGGTTATAAGCTATATCATTTAAAATCCAAGACTTCAAAAGATTGTGTTTTAAAATCTGTTAGATTATTTATGATTTTATCCAATATAAAGAAAATAGGGGATGTTTTAAATTCAATACCTAATGAAGAAGAAATTAAAGAAAAAAACTATGATGAACTTGAAATTATTTTTTTATCGGATAAGCAGTTGGATGAAATAACAAAAATTCTCGACAATTGTGAAATGGAATATATTGCAGTGTCTCCTGTGGATATTGATTTTAAAATTGAAAAAATAGGGGAGAAGATTGTAGATGAACGGGGTGATGAAAAAGAGGATATAATAAAAGACGCGTATAAAATAAAGGTAAGACTTGATGAAGAGTGTATTTTAAAATCTGTTCGGGCATATATGATAATAAAAGAACTTGAAAGTATGGGAGAAATAATAAGAACAGAACCCCCCTACGAAAAACTTCGAAACGGTGAATTTGATGGCAGCGAGATTGTAATCTATATAATTTCAAACAAAGAAGAGGATGATTTAAAAGAAGCTGTGTTCAATATTCCAGAAATAAGTGAGGTTATGGTAGAAGTTCCTGAATACTTGAATAAACAATCGAATGAGAAAAAAGCATCTGAATTACATAAAAACAATATATCTATTAAATCAAAGATTTCAAAGAAACCTCCTGAAAAATCTGGAGAAAAGAAATTAACCCAAACTGTTAGAATAAATATTGAAAAATTAGACAAACTTATGAATTTAGTTGGCGAACTGGTTATAAACAGAGCAAATTTTACCCAAATTGCAAACAAATATAATATTAAAGAGTTGCACAATGCTGTAAATAGACTTAATATGCTTGCCACTGAACTTCAAGAAGAAGTTATGGCTATGAGAATGATACCTGTATCATTTATATTTAATAGATTCCCTAGAACCGTAAGAGATACTGCAAAGGCATTAAATAAAGATGTTAAATTAATAATAGAAGGTTCTGAGATTGAACTAGATAGAACGGTATTGGATGAGCTCGCAGAACCATTAACACATATAATCAGAAATTCTCTGGATCATGGTATCGAAACACCTGAAGAGAGAGAAAAGAAAGGAAAACCTAAACAAGGTGTTTTAAAACTAATTGCTACTAGAGAACGAAATCATGTGCTTATTACAATAGAGGATGATGGTAAAGGAATAGATCCTGATATTATACGGAAGAAAGCTGTGGAAAAGGGTATATTATCAAAAGAGGAAGCCAATAAGTTATCCAACCAGGAAGCTATTAATCTTGTATTTTTGCCGGGATTTAGCACAGCTGAAAAAGTTTCAGATGTTTCAGGAAGGGGGGTGGGTATGGATGTTGTAAAATCCAAAATAGAGTCTCTTGGAGGTAATGTTTCACTTTACTCAGAAAGAGATAAAGGCACAAAAATAACACTTCAATTACCTTTAACGATGGCTATCATCCTTGTATTATTAATTAAATTAGGTGAGCAGGTATATGCGATACCATTAACAAGTGTTTTAGATGTTACTCATGTTAAAAAGGATGATATAAGAAATTTGGAAGGACAAGAGGCCATAGTTTATAGAAACCATGTATTACCAGTAGTTTGGTTAAAGGATATTCTTAACGAATATGGTTGTAATAAACCCGAAGATGTTTATATTGTTATTATAGAACGAAACAATGGAAAATTAGGTGTTGTAGTTGATGATGTAATTGGGAGAGAAGAGATTGTTGTTAAACCACTTACAGGTATTTTAAAAAATATTCATGGCCTTGCAGGAGCTACAATATTAGGAGACGGAAAAGTAGCACTTATATTGGACTTAAACAATGTGTAGGTTGTTAGTATGGTAATAAAAGTTAAAATGGGTGGTTTTGAAGTTTCAAAAAGTCCAGAAATTCTTGAAACTTTGTTGGGTTCTTGCGTGGCTGTTATGCTTTACGATAATGGTAAAAAGATTGGAGGGATGGCCCATGTAATGTTACCTAAAACTAAAGATGAGAATATTAGAAATCCAGGAAAATATGCAAATACTGCCATTCCTGCTCTTATAACAAAGATGGCTATATTGGATGCAAGAACAGATAAACTCGTTGCAAAAATATGCGGCGGTGCAGCAATGTTCAGAAAATCTAGTGCAATAGATATAGGTAAAAAAAATATCGATGCTGTTGTAAATGAATTAAAAAAATATAATATACGAATTATAGGTGAAGATATTGGTGGAAATGCCAGCCGGATGATAAGATTTTTTTTAAAGGATGGAAAAGTAGTTATTAGGTATCGAAATGAAGAAAAAATTATCTAAAAAAACATTCAGGTGATATTATGGAGAAAAAATCACTGCTTATATTAATATTAATACCCTCTATTATACTATCACTGATTTTTTATCTATTATGCCCAAATATCTTTGAAAATAATATGTTATATTTATTTGGGGCATTAATTGCTACCATAACTCTATCATATATAGCGGGGTATTATATTTTAAAAAATGATGTAGAGGGTATGAAGAATTTTATTGAAAATGCAGCCAATATATTAAATAAAGATTTTACAACAAAAAATAACTCTGAAATATACAGTGAAATAATAGATGAATTAAAAAAATTAAACAATACATCTGAATCGTTTAAAGAGTATAAAAAAGACTGTGAAAAGACATTTAAAGAAATTATAGCTGCTCTGGTTAGTATTGAAAATGGAGATTTAACGGTTAGGCTGGATGAGAATAGAAAATACAATAAACTTCAAAAAACATTTAATAACGCTTTGGAAAATATGGGGGGCTTAATAACCAACTTAAAAAACCAGATATACGAGTTAAACAAAGAAATAGCCTTGATAAAACAGGAAACTGAAAGAGCCAAAGAAATCTCAGACCAGGTAGCTGATGCAGCATCACAGGTAGCCACAGCAGCAACAGACCAATCTACAAAACTGC
>NZ_WAKW01000074.1 GCF_015523155.1 Methanothermococcus sp. | reverse complement strand
TTTATCATAATTGTTTATGTAATACCTTGATAGTTTATGAAGGAAATCATTTTTCTGATTGTTTAGTTTATCATAAACCTTGATAAGTTTTAATTTGGTCTTTTTGTAGTTGTTTGAACCTTTAATCTTTTTAGATAGGTTTTTCTGGACTTTCTTTATTTTATCCAAAGTTTTGTCAATAAACTTTGGATTTTCAAATTTGTTCCCATCTGAATCGATGGCATAACCATCGATTCCTAAATCAATACCTACAACTTTATTGGTTTTAGGTAGTGGTTTAGGTTCTTCTTCCACTTGGAAGAAGGCAAACCACTTACCAGTTGGTTCTTTTTTTATGATTACTCCCTTAATTTCTCCTTTAATTTTTCTATGTAGTTTTATTGGAATTTCCCCTATTTTGGACAGTTTAAGTCTTTTGGTTTTATAATCAACCTTGAAACCTGATTGATTGTATTCTAATGTTTTATAGTGGTTTTTGGATGATTTGAATCTTAACTTGCCTACTTTATGCCCTTTATGTTTTAGTTTTCCTAATGCTTTGAGGTTGCTCCAAAGTTTGTTATTTACCATTTTCGAGCGTAGCGAGAAAATCGTATAAAAATCTCGAAGAGATTTTTTGAGATTTGAAGAACTTTGGAATGGACTTTTTTAAGTTCAGGATTCTCCTTTTTATGCTCTGTGATTAGTTTTTGAGTATCTCCTTTGTTTAGTTCTGGGTTTTTATTTTTTTGTTCTAAAAGATAATTATAGATGTATCTACAAATATTTAGATGCTCTTCTATTGTTTTTCTGATTTTCCTGGATGGACAAATCCTGAACTTGTAAGTCCTCATCATTGGTATCACAGTTTGATTACTTATAAATAGTAGTTTATGCTAAAAACCATATAAATGTTTTGCCCGCATTTCCAAGCGAAGCGAAGGAAACCGTATAAATCCCGAAGGGATTTTGAGGATTCATCCCCCCGTAGCGAAGCGGAGGGCTACAAAATCCGAAGGATTTTGTTTAATCCCTTACGGAAGGGGACTTCTTGCGGAATAAGTTAAATTTGTTATGTTGAATACTTACATAATTACAAGATATATTTGGGAGCTCTCCTAAATACACTACTATATGAAAAATCAAACGACCTTCTTAATGGCATTCCATACTAAAAATGACTGTGGTTTCAATATTCCTTTTTGTGGATTTAGGAATAATATGTTCTCGTTAATCAGATAAACATAAACATGTTTTGGAATATCATGTAATTTCACAACATACTTTTTTTTAAATAATTCCAGTGCTTCCATTATTTCTTTTTTATTTACTTCAATCATTTGTCCTCTAATATTAACCTCTGGTTTAATGTAATTCAAATCCCGTAGAAATTCTTCCATTATATTAACTTCGTTGAGTAATTTTTCTTCCAATACATCTCGTAAGTTTTTATGGGCTGTTTTAATTATTATATCGTAAATATCTTTGGCTTTTCCCCCAACATAAGAATATATTAGTTCTTTTTCATCATTTGATAATTTCCTGTTTAGTTTTTCCTCTGCTAAAAAATCCATAAATTTTAATGCAATTTCTTTATCAAAATCATCTACAAAAATATATTCCACTCGTCCTCGGAGCTCTCCTGTATTATATACATACTCAACAAATAAACTATCTGATGTTAAACATAAACAATGCGCCAAATGTTGCTCTTTTGTTAAGGATACTAAAAACTGAAATATTTCTTTTAAAAGGTATTTTTGTCCATTAGCAGTTATTTCTTTAATCATCTGCAAGTTCTTTGGAGCGGAGCGACAAAGATTTTGGAAAACGAAGTTTTCCAAGACGTCAAATATTATAATTGGTCTCTTACCGCACTTTTTAGTTTCCAATAATACATCATTAAGATATTGAAAAGCATCATTTATTCTAGCTTCAAATAAGTTATTTAATTCCACCTCAGGAATCGGAATTCCCGTAACTATCCCTACTCCCTTTGTAAGTATGTTAATTACTTCAGACTTATCTTTTATTTTTTCCAAAATCCCCTCTTTTTTTGTGGTAAATATCGCTTCAATAAAATCTTTTTTTTCAGATATTAGCAATGTTCTAAAATTTATATAAAATACCTTATACCCATCATTTAACTTATTGTTTATAATATGATTAATTAAAGTAGTTTTCCCACTGTTTATGGGACCATAAATAAAATAAATATTATTTGGTTCTTCATCCAATACAGATAATATTTCAAATATCTCTTTTTCTCTGTTGAAAAATTTCATGGTTTCACCATATAAACCGCTAATGTGTAGTTATAGTCAAAGACAGAACTTTTTGACTATAGCCTCATCCCAATAACTGAGTAGAGCTCACAGTTTCTACGTAAAAATAAAATAATATTAGGTTAATAAATTTCCACTGTTTAAATTACGTCAAACACTATAAATTATTTTTTCTTACTTTTACCTTTTTTCCTTTTCCACATTTTTGGATATGTTCCGGGCTTCATCAATACCCTTTCAGTATTCACCACTGGATTGTTATATTCTGTCTCTTTTAATATATTTTTTGTGCTTAATAATGCCTTCCCTATTGCTACTGCCTCTCCCTTTAAGGTTTCTATTAAAACAGTCTCATCAATGCCTATTCCTTTACTAAGTTTTGCAATACCATTCAGATATACATCTGCACCATGACAAATTGCATCCACCGCACTATCTTTTATTACAATCTTTTTTAAATGTTGGAGCCCGTATTCCATAGGTTTTACTATTTTTCTCAGCTCTTCCTCGTCCCCCTCTTCTTTCCAAAATATGTAGGCATCAGCCAAATCCTGCAAATAAACAGCTTCATCCTCTCCAAATGGTCCGCTTTTAGTTCGCCTGAGCTCCTGCATGTGTGCCGATGTTCCAAGTGCCTCTCCAATATCCTCTGCAAGTGTTCGTATGTACGTTCCAGATTGACACCTTACTTTAAATAGGACATCTCTTCCATCCATTTCAAGAATTTCGAGCTCATATATTTTTCTTATTCTTAAACTCCTTTTTACGGCTGCCTTTAATGGTGGTCTTTGGAATATTCTTCCTGTGAATTCCTTAAAAATACGGTTTAAGTCATCCTCTTTTGCATCCCTGTGAAGATGCATTAAACACACATACTCCTTTGGAAGCATGTGCCAAACTGGTATGCACTTTG
Organism: Methanothermococcus sp.; assembly: GCF_015523155.1. GTDB lineage: Archaea > AGJL01 > Methanococci > Methanococcales > Methanococcaceae > Methanofervidicoccus. The sequence continues at coordinate 983 of NZ_WAKW01000074.1, read as the reverse complement.
TCGTATTTTCAAGTGCAACCGGTAGAATACCAGTCACCTTTGGGTCAAGTGTCCCAGCATGTCCTGCAAGATTTAGATTTAATATCTTTTTTACCCATGATGAAACCTCATGAGATGTAGGTCCAGATGGTTTATCAATTACAACAAGACCGTTTTTTAAGAGCTCACCTATTGGTCTATTGTATGGATTGCAACCATATTCATAATTTGTTTTTGATTCTTCCCTTGTAATTAATTCCAAAGTATCACCGATTTTATATTATTCTACTATAATTCCTTTTTGTTTTTATTACTTTCTTTTTACTTTGTTTCTTATTAATTTAACTACCCTTAAAAAAGCCATTAAAACTCCAAGTAAAAATCCAATTACAATAAATATATTGTTATCATAGTAGTTTGATAAAAAATAGCCAATAATAATGCCCATAATTATATATAAAACAAATTCATACGCCAGTTGAATTGAATTTATTGAGTTCATATAATTCCTTGGGAATTTAAATAATAAAAATATATGTAAATTTCTTTTTTATTTATTTCTATTGAATTAATTTAAATATTTAATTAATTTAAATAAAAATTTATATATATTAATTAAAAAAACTTTATATTATATCAAAATATTTTTATTTAGGTGATGTTATGAAAAGGATAATTATACCGCCTATTGTGATGTTGCTATCCCTCGTCCCTGGAGTTGTAGGGGCAGAAATAGGGAGATATAAATGGAGATGGCTCCATAGATATTTCTGATGTCGTATATCTATTCAAGCATAGGAATATTCCATTAGAAGATGGAGATTTAAACTGTGATAATTCCATAGATATTGCGGATGTTGTATATCTCTTCAAAAACTATGATAGATTTAGAGAACCTGTTGTATTTGCTAAAACATTTAGTTTGGAGCCACACTGGAATAAAGGATACTGTTATATGGTGGATTCTGAGGGAAATAAATTTGTTTTATTAAAAGAAGGGGCAA
>NZ_WAKW01000073.1 GCF_015523155.1 Methanothermococcus sp. | reverse complement strand
TTGCCCCTTCTTTTAATAAAACAAATTTATTTCCCTCAGAATCCACCATATAACAGTATCCTTTATTCCAGTGTGGCTCCAAACTAAATGTTTTAGCAAATACAACAGGTTCTCTAAATCTATCATAGTTTTTGAAGAGATATACAACATCTGCAATATCTATGGAGTTATCGCAGTTTAAATCTCCATCTTCTAATGGAATATTCCTATGCTTGAATAGATATATCACATCAGAAATATCTATGGAGCCATCTCCATTTATATCTCCTATTTCTGCCCCTACAACTCCAGGGACGAGGGATAGCAACATCACAATAGACAGTATAATTATCCTTTTCATGCACAATACCTCCAATATTTTTAAGTAATAATTAAATATATATTATTAATACTAAACGAATATTATAAAAAAAATAGTATTTAAATTTTATTATTTAATTTTTAAATTTTATTAAAATATTATTTTATCTTAAATCTGATTAACAATATACCCAAAACAAATCCGAATATTGATGCAAATGAATAATAAGGGACTATTTTATCATTATTTGGTATTATTGTTTTGTTTATAACATAATTTTTGATAGTTTTAACTTTATTAACTTTTAATACCACCACCTGTGTATTGTTTAAATCAATTACTTTTCTATATTTATTTATTTTTATTTTAGGCTTAGATTTAAAGATTATCTTTTTTTCAAAATCCCATTCATAATTTATAAAATCGATAGCTTTATTATTTTTTATGGCTGGATAATATACTACATTCCAATTTAATTCACATGATTTTGACACATTTATTGGAATAATAAGATTTTTAGTTTCGTTTGGTTTTAATACAACTTTATACTGGATTTTTAGAAGATGGTAATTATTATAATCTAAAAAATTAAGATATCCGTCAACCTTGTGAATTAATGGATTTTTCAAGGTTATATTTAAATAAACCGTCTTGTTTTCATTTTTATTTAATATGAATGAATCATTGGAAATCGAATAATTTACTGGATTGATATTTTTAACAGGTATAATGCCCTCCACTTTATCTGTTCCATTTAATGAGTCTTTAACAGTACATTTTATTTTATATATTGTGTAATTTGAATAGGTATGTATTGGATTTTCTTCTGTTGAGTTTTTCCCATCTCCAAAGTCCCATATATATTTCAATTTATCCCCGTCTTTATCATACGCTAGAGCATAAAAATGAACTTCTTTGTTATTGATTATGCCGTAGGCTATTTTCAATTTTGGCGGGTTGTTGGCTTCTCTTTTTATAATACCCACTGTTAGATTTTTAACGGGAAAGTATATTTTTGTGCTGTTTGAATATAGAGATAGATTCCCTACATAGATTGTTGAAAAAATATTTTCATTAAGTTTTGGAGTTATATTAAACTTTAAGATACTAAATGTTCCATTTGTTCCATTTGTTAGTGAAATGTTGAAATACAAGTGGCTGTTATTAAAGGTCATATTCAAAGTATTTATTTTATTACGAATATTGGAAAATATTGAAATTCCACAATTGGAGACATCAAATAAGGAATTATTTATAAAAATATATCCTGAAAAATTTGTCAAATTTTCATCGCTATTAAAAACTTTTAACATAATTTCTTTTGAAGAGCCAAATGTAATGTTTGTTTTTTCAATAACCTTTCCAAGAGAATTTTCTGTTGCAAAACCAATATATTTATTTGTTGTTGTAATAATTTCAACAGATGTTTTATTAATTTTCTTTCCATTGGCATATATATTCAATGTAATATTATAATTTGTATTTGTGATATTTATAGGAAGTTCTAACAAATCAATATATTTTGACACATTTTTTGGAATTATAAAAAAACTAATAGTATTGTTAAATGTCTTTAATGTTGTGCTATTAAATGGTATTAAAACCGTTGGATTACCTTTTATATTTACATTTGTAAAGGTAATATTTCCACTTATATTGTGTATGGGCTTAACTCCATCAATATGCACAATGGCTTTAATATTTTTATTATATGTAAAATTATTTATTATTATCTTCCCTATTGTCTGTTTTAATGGATTTATTGTTATACTTGAGTTTTTTATAATTAATGGTTCAATACGATATCCATCTGCATTAGATATAACAGTTTTTCTTAATGATATATTTCCACTACCTTCATTTAATGCCTTAAATGATAATGTTGCTACTGTGAAATTACCATATGGTGGA
>NZ_WAKW01000072.1 GCF_015523155.1 Methanothermococcus sp. | reverse complement strand
ATAGTATGCAATTTAAAGAAAAAGAAAAATTATTAAAAGAAATAATTAAAAAAATAAAAGAAATAAGAAAAAATTTAAATCTGAAAAATACGAATTTTGAAATAGTGGATATTGAGCTAATAGATAAGAATACAAATAAAGAAAATGAATCTATATTTTTGATAATCTACGCTTTAACCCGTTCCGATAAATCTACAATTATAGGACCTGGAGGGTGGGTCGTTGGAAAATTAAGAGAGGATTTAAAACACCAAATTGACAAAAATTTAATAATAAGGGTAGAAAACTATATCGACAGAGTTATACTAAATGAAAAAAAAGAAAAGGCAATTTTATTTTTGAATAGAATAGGATTAAAAAAAGGTCAAAAAATAATGGTTTTAGTTCAGTGCAGTTATGATTTATCCATTTTAGATTTCTTGAAAAAATATTTTAATGTATATGCAGTATCTTTGGATATTGGAACTGCGGTATTACCATTAAAGAGTAAAAAGATAATTGAAGATTATTTCATAAGCAACAACATACCTTATAATTTTATAAAACCTGTTAAATTAAGTAGAAAAGACATACTAGACGCATTAAATGGTTATCCCTGTGATATCATCTGTGGTAATATGAACAAATATCTTATAAAGGAATGTGTGGATAAAAATATAAAATACATCATAAATAATCACATATCTGAGAGTTATAAAAGAGATGAATCAACTGGAATATATATTTTAAATTTTCTAAACATATTTCCATTGAAAAGAAACTCTTTAAGAAACCGATACTTAAACTGCCCTTTAATGATACAATCCTGCAAAAAAAATAGTAATATAAAAATAAAATTGATAAACAGAATAGTGTCAAATGTATATGATGGATTAATCGAGCCAACAGAAGGTTCTGAAAAAATTATGAAAATAATAAATTATAAAATTTAAATGTTATTTATCATAAAACTAATTATTATTAAACATACTGGTGATTTCATGATTATTACCATAGCCTCTGGAAAGGGTGGTGTAGGAAAAACTACAACTTCTGCAAACTTAGGGGTTGCACTATCAAAAATTGGAAAAAAGACCCTTATTGTAGATGGGGACATTTCAATGGCTAATTTAGGTTTAATATTTAATTTTGAAAAAAATAGACCTTCATTACATGATGTTCTTTCGGGAGAATGTGATGTAAAGGATGCAATATATAAACATAAAACCGGAGCTCACATACTACCTACAAGTTTATCAATAGAAGGATATAAAAGATCTGATTTGGATTTATTTCCCGAAGTTATATCCGATGTTGCCGATGATTACGATTATGTAATAATAGATGCACCAGCCGGGTTAAACAGAGACATGGCTATCCATTTGGCAATAGCAGATAAGGTTTTAATTGTTCTAACACCTGAGCTCTTTTCAATAGCTGATGGAATTAAAATAAAACAAAGTAGTGAAATGGCAGGAACTTCAATATTGGGTGCTGTTTTAAATAGAACTGGAAGAGATTTTGGAGAAATGGGGATTGATGAAATTGAAATGATTGTTCATGAAAAAGTAATTAGCACCATACCTGAGGATGAGAATATAAGAAATGCCACATTGAAAAGGATGAGCGTAATTGAGTATTCTCCAAAATCCCCTTCATCAAAGGCATATATGGAGCTGGCACTTAAAATTGTTGGCTCTTATGTGGATATGAATAAAATTGAAGAAGAAGTTTACAATAAAAGTTTTATTGATAAGGTAAAAAGGATTTTTTTAAGATTTAAAAATAAATAAAAATATTTATATATTATTGTTTAAAAAAAGGTGTAGTATGATAGATAATACTCCACATAAAGAAGAATTTAAAATAGTTTTGGTAGGTCCAGAAAATTCTGGGAAATCGGCACTCTTGAATGCTATTTTTGGAAGGTATATTTCAAATGTTTCGGAAGTTGGAGGGACTACGAAGAGACCGGTAAAAAAATTCTGGGGAAAATTAAAATACGGTAAATCAAAAAAAGAGCCGAAAATTGCAAATATATCATTCGTAGATTTAGGTGGGCTCTATGTAGGTGAGAAAAAATCTCCAATAATGGTTGGAAAAATTCTTGAAGAAACATATAAAGAGATGGAGAAGGCAGATGTAATTATCCATGTTGTTGATGGTGAAAAAGGTCTATCAAAAAGCTTTGAAAAACTTCATCATTTACTTAAATATCGATACCAAAAGCCCATTATAGTTGTTATCAATAAATGTGATTTGCTTGATAACGATAAAAGAGATTATTTAAAAAACCATATTGAAGATAGATTGGAAAATAAAGTTATTTTTACATCAACAATAACATACGAAGGTATAACAAATCTGATTGATACGATTATAAAATTCCTAAAAAAGTGAATTAAATAAAAATATAAATGGTGAAAATATGGTATTTAAATCAATAATGGAGTTAATTAAAGGAAGAGATGGAAAAACATTAAACTCTAATCCAGTAACAATTGATGATTATGTTGAAGTCCCAATTAAGATTCACGATGACGGCAATATTATAAAAATAAAAGTTTGCGAGCTCGACGATTACAGGGATGCAACTGACATATCTGTAATGGTTGAAGCTGGATATATTGTTATTGCAAACACAATAAATTTGGATAGAGATATAGATGAGGATTACGCAAAGTTGTTGGCATATTTGAAGGATAAAATTTCAGAATGTAATGGAACAATAATCAAAGTATGTGAAAGCAAGATAATGGCAGTTCCTCACAATGTAGTAATTGAAAAGTTGGTTAAAGAACCTGAGGAAACATCTGCTGCTGGGATAAAAAATGAAGAAGAATAAAGGGAAAATATGGAAGATATTCATATAATGGAGGCCCTTGGAAAATGTAAGGTGGTTGTAAAAAATGGAAAAGTCGTTGAAGTTGGAGAGCCCCTAATAAAATATTGTCCATTATTTGCAAAACATAGAGGTATGGATGAATTAAATAAAGAAACCATTAAAAAAAATATAGAATTTAGAATAAAGGATTTTGGACTATTTACGGAAAATAGGGTCGTTGAATCAAGAGAATGTATAGTTGGATTTGGAACATCTGAAATATTCATGACTGCACTGAAAAATAAACTACTTGATGCTGTGGTAATTGTTAGTGACTGTGCTGGAACAGTAATAACAAACAATCCATATTTAGTTCAGGGGTTGTGTGGGCGAATATCTGGAATAATAAAAACTACGCCAATTCCAAAAGTTATTGAAAAAATAGAAAATGCCGGTGGTGTTGTATTAAATAAAGATGGTGCAGAAATCAGCCAATATAAGGGAGTTAAAAGGGCATTGGAATTAGGATATAAAAAAATAGGGGTAAGTATAGGCAATTTAGAAGATGCTAAAAAAATTAAAGAATTAAAAACATGTGATAAATCCGTAAGAATTATAACATTTGGCGTTCATACAACAGGGTATAATAAATCATGTGTTGAAAAATATTTGAAATATCTTGATTTAATTACATGCTGTGCTTCAAAGGGTGTTTTGGAGGCAGTAAAAGGGCACGTGAAGGTTCAGGTGGGAAAATCTGTTCCAATATTTGCACTTACCCAGGATGGAAAAGAATTAATATTAGAGAGAATGAAGGAATTGGAAAGGCCAATATTGATTACACCCCACGATGAACTGCCCGATATTAAAGACGATTTCCATATTTAGCTTTTTAAATTATCGTCGTATTAACCTAAATTGAATTTATTTTTTATCAAATATATATTTAAACACGGCCTTTTGGGCGTGTAATCGATTCTCAGCTTCATCATAAACAACAGATTGTTCTCCATCAATTACATCATCAGTTATTTCCATTCCCCTATTTGCAGGAAGGCAGTGCATTACAATAGCATCATTTTTTGCATAACTTAATAGTTTTTCATTTATTTGATAAGGCGGGAATGTTCTTTTGACTTCTTCCAAATCTTTGTTTTTATCACTCATGCTTATCCATACATCTGTGTATAATACATCTGCATCTTCTGCCCCTTCTTTTGGGTCAGTTGTTAATGTTATACTGCCTTCTCCGTATTTATTCACTATTTCCAATGCCTTTTTTACAAACATTGCATTTGGTTCATAACCTTCTGGTGTGGCAGCATATACATCCATTCCAAGCAGAGCTCCGCCAATCAATAGGGAATTACACACATTATTACCATCGCCAAAGTAGGATAATTTAAGACCTTTTAATTTGTTTTTATGCTCTTTTATTGTTAATAGGTCTGCCAATATCTGACACGGGTGTGCCAAATTACTCAGTGCATTGATTACAGGAACATCGCCGTATTTTGCCAGTTCTTCAAGTGTTTTATGATTTTTAACCCTTGCAACAATCCCATCCACATATCTGCTCATTACCTTTGCAGTATCTTTTATACTCTCTTTTTTTCCCAAGTGGGTTTCTCCGGTATTGAGCATTAAAGAATGGCCCCCCAACTCATTTACTGCAATATCAAAACTTATTCTTGTCCTTGTTGAGGGGCTTTCAAATATTAATGCTATATTTTTATTTTTTAATATATCCTCGGTTTTTCTATTCTCTTTAAAATAAATGGCGTCTTTAATAATATTCTCAACATCATTTCTCTCTAAATCTCCCAAAGTTAATAAATGCATAATATCACCAAACATGAGAAAACATTTTAATATATTTGAGATTATTTATTTAACAAATTATTATATTTAAAACTTTGTTATAAAAAACATTTAAATCATGAAGATTTAAGAATTAATAAAAATTTTTTACTGGAATAATTATATGGAATATACTTCCACTGCCCAAGCTACTCTCTACCCAAATAGTTCCACCATGGGCTTCTACAATACTTTTACACACTGCCAAACCCAATCCAGAGCCTCCTTTTATCCGTTTTGCAGGAGAATCTACTTGATAAAATCTATCAAATATTTTATCTAAATCTTTCTTAGGTATGCCTGGACCATTGTCTATAACTTTTATATGAATAGAGTTGCCCTCTCTTAATGCCTGAATTTCTACCTTCTCATTAACAGGTGAGAATTTTATGGCATTTTCAATTAAATTGGTTAAAACCTGAGTTATTCTGTCCTTATCTCCATTTATAATCACATCATTTATTTTACATATTATTTTAATATTTTTTTCGTCTGCAATTGGTTTTAAAGTACTAATAACATTTTCTACGATTTCTTTTAAATTTATCTTTTCCATTTGCATTTCCAATTCTCCACGCTCTATTTTGGATAAATCAAGCATGTTATCTATTAATCTTTTTAATCTATCGATATTTTCATTTGCAATTTTAAGGCACTTTCTCTGAGTTTCAGTAATTGCCCCCATCGTTCCATCCAACACGAGCTCTACATATCCTTTTATTGATGTTAGAGGTGTTCTTAATTCATGAGATACTATTGCCACAATGTCTGATTTTAATTTATCCAATTCTTTCAATTCATTGTAAGATTTTTCCAATTCTCTCGCTTGTTTTTTGAGTTTCTCATTTGATTTTTTTATCTCATCAGCCATTTTATTAAATACCTTGGCAAGTTCTCCAAATTCATCGTTTGTATTTACATAAACTCTGAAATCATAATTTCCTTTACTAATCATCTCTGCTCCTTTTTTCAACTCTTTAAGAGGTTTTGTAATTTTCCTATTCATTACAAAAGACACCATTAGAGCTATGAGGAGCCCCAGTATTCCAACCTCAAGTATAAGGTTTTTTATACTGTTTTGAAGAACTATAAATGGTTTTTTAGGCATTCCCACATACAACATTCCTATAATTTCATTGTTGCTATTTTTTATAGGTTCATATGCAGTTAAATACCATTCATTAACAACAAAAGCCCCTCCATAATAAATTTTTCCATTTTTTATAACTTTATCATAAACTTCCTTTGAAACAAAGGTTCCAATAGCTCTTTTATTATCCTCCTGAACATTTGTGGATATTCTAAGACCATCAAGAAATATCGTTGCAGTATCATTTGTAGCTTTCTTTATCTTATCCACAAGGGAATTGTCTTTATTCAATATTTTTGATATCATTATTGCTCCAATAATACTTCCATTATCATCCTTAATAGGTTTAATGGATACCAGTGCGAGAGCTCTTTTTTCTACGGATTTATTTATTATTGAATCTCCTGAAATTGATTCATAATCCTCTGTTTTGATAATATTTATTTTGGTTTTATTTTCAAGATTTTCCTTTTTTACAGTATCTTCATCCAATATTTCGATAGATGATATACCCCTTCCATTAAGTGCTTTTTTTACAAGAGGTAAGAGTTCAGTATCATTTGTTAAATTACTGTTTGACCTTGCCACAACATATCCACCACTGTTAAATATTGTTGCAAAATCAGCACCCCCTGATTTTTTTGCCAGTATGGTGATTTTTTTTAATTCTGAAATATTGTTATTTTTAAGTGCAGTTATTGTATCTTTTGAATTGGCAGAATACTGACATACCGTAGATAATTTATCAATTTGATCTGCCATGAAACCTTCAGCGGTGTGTAAATCAGTGTTTATTTTTCCCTGGGCCTGTTCATTCATGGTTTTTGTTATAATATCCGTTGATGTCGTCCCTAAAATCAATATGGGTATTAATGCAATAACTATTGAATAAATTGTTAATTTTGTTCCAAATTTTTTTATGGTGGGTAATTTGCCCATATTTACACCTATATATATCTTATTTCATCTATTATTTATTTAATTTATATTCTTCTAAAACACGGTTTATTTTATCAAGCAATTCCTTTTTTTCAAACGGTTTTATGATATAATTATCTAAGTGCTTTTTAACACCTGCTTTAATGTCTTTCTCCTGAGCAAGGGCTGTTAAGGCTATCACAGGAGTATTTTTCCACTCTTTTTTTGACCTTATAATGTCTAAAACTTCCCATCCACTCATTCCCGGCATCATTATATCCAACAACACCAAATCTGGCATACATTCCATTAATTTTATGGCCTCATAACCATCATGTGCTGTTAAAACCTCATAATTATTTACTTCAAGTATTATTTTCACAAGATTCAATATGTCTTTGTTATCTTCAACCACAAGAATTTTAGCCATGTTATCACGATTTTTCTTTTTTTAGTGATAACAGTAGGAAACCGAAGGTTTCCCCAAGATGTTATCACGATTTTTCTTTTTTTAGTGATAACAGTAGGAAACCGAAGGTTTCCCCAAGATGTTATCACGATTTTTGTTTTTTTAGTGATAACAGTAGGAGGAAATTTTTTATTTCGCCTATGCTATCTCCTTGATTTAATTATATGGTAAGAAATTATTATAGTTGCATTGATTAAATAGCAATCATTTTAATAAAATTATTAGAAAATGTTTCACCGAATATATAAATGAATTTTTACATAGTTATTATCCTCCAAAATTTATAAAATAATATTTTCTATAGTTTATTTACCTTAATATTTATGTTTATGAAAATTTAAATAAATATATTTATTATTGAAAAATTCAAAATTTATAAGTATAACATTAATAGATTGACCATATTTAATTAATAATATAATTTATTAATTACAGTTATTATAGTTTTATTATATGTTGTTTATTTTATCAAAAGCATAATATGGCGGTGTTAATGTGAGATTCATAGAGTTCGGACAGGGATTTTCAGACGACGACAACCCACTAAAAGCAGGAGCTCATGCCACATCAAATGCATTGAAACAATTAAATAAATATTCAAAACACCCAAACATCGTTTTTTTATTTTCCTCTCCTGATTATGACCCAGAGGAAATATTAAACGGAGTAAAGCTTATAATGAATACTAAAACACCAGTTGTGGGGGGGAGCTCCAAATTTCAAATTGTAAATAATAAACTACTAAAAAAAGGAGTGGGGATTGGAATCCTCTATTCAAAGTATATCAATATAGGTGTTGGAGTAGGTTTGGGAGTGTCCATAAACCCTAGGGAGTCTGGGAAAAAAGCCATTCAGGATGCAATGAAAAATCTTGGCATGATTCCAAAATTCGTCATGGTATTTATGGACTTCTGTAAATTTGAAGAAGAGGTTTTAAAAGGCATAATTGATGTATTGGGTATTACAATTCCCATATTTGGGGGAACTAATACTGATGACTTTGAATTTAAAAAAACATACCAATACTGCAACGATGTTTATTTTGATAGCGTAGTTTGCGTAGCATTTGGCGGAGATATTTTACCAAAAATGGCTTATGGAAATTACTCAGAAACTGATAAATCATCCAATACAGTAGAAACCAAAAATAAAACGGTCATAACAGAAACAAATAAACGATATATTTACAAGCTAAACAGCATAAATGCACTTGATTATTATAAAAATATTTCAAAATTCAAAGGCACCTATGATGAGCTCCAAAAAGATAGGCAATTTTATCTATCTCATACATTTGGATTGTTAAATACCAATGGCGAGATTCTTTTAAAAGGCCCTATATCCATAAAAAACGGAGTTTTAATATGTGGTTCGAATATTGTTGAAGGAAACGAATTGAAAATGGTAAATATAACCGATGAAAAAATTAAGCAATTATTTGAGAACTCCACAGAATTACTGATTAATACTGCACCAAAGTATGATTCTCCATTAACATTCTGCTGTTCATCCATATATTTACCCGAAATATCGGAAGAATCTGTAAAAAATAGTTTAGAATCTAGTCCTTTAAATATTTTTGGATTTACATCCTATGGAGAAGTGGTTTTAAGGGAATATATGAATTATACTATATCAATGTGTTCCATAGTTCCTGATTTAGCTTCCATTAGTGCAAAAGACGGAATCCATATGGTTACAAAATATCCTGCTACAAAAGAAACCATATTAAAAATAAATGAAATGGGTGGTGTAGTAAAGATAGAGGAACTCGCAAAAGCACTTGGTATTCATAGGAGAACAACTTATGATAGGATAGAGCCCCTCCTTCAATATGGATTTATTGAAAAAGAACATGCACTTATAAAGATAACAGATTTTGGAAAATTATTATTGAAACTTTGGATTTAATTTTTATTTTTCTTCTATTTATTTATTTTTTATATTTTTTCTTAATTTTATTTTTCCATAATAAAAACACTGCCACTGTTTAACAGTTTTATTTCCTCCTCTGTAAGTTTTTCCTCCTTAACTCCATCTCCAATTATGGCACTGTGTCCAAGGGGGTCTTCAATTATAAGTGTTGCAGTTTCTTCTCCATTTTTGATATTTTCAATTCTTTTTAATATTTCTTCTGCTTTTTTCTTCTCTTCGTCGGTTTCTACCCAGTTCATCAATGTTTTTAATGAATCTTCAAGACGGTTTAACACGCCTTCAACATTTGAAATATACCCCTGTGAAGCTGGACCTGGTTTAACTTCGAAACCTAATTCAGGTATTTTTATATAACCTGTGGAACTTTTTATAACCCTTTTATTCAGGTCTTCTTCCCCACATATTTTTAAAATAAATCTTTTTGGTTCTTTAACTTCCACAGGGAGTATATCGCTCTTTCTATATTTGCATTTATCACATATCATAGTGGTTTCAATTACCTTTCCAAGATATGGGATATCCAATTCATTTGTCATGATTTTCAGTGCATTTTTAGCACCGCATATTGGACAATCTATAATATTTACCGATTTAGTTTCCATGTTCTCACCAAATTTTTAGATTATTATGTATTATAAGTATATTTTATATCATACGTATATTTTATTATTCCTTTTTTTATTTTTTACCTTATTACAACACCATTTGGATTTAGAAGTGAATTTAGGGAATTGATAGCTTATAAAACTTAGGGGTCTTTGTCGAATTATTATAATAATATAAATAATTTTTGGTTTAATTGTAGGGAAAAATTATATATATGGCATCCGTCAAGAATAATATTATTCTTACAAAATAGATAATTATTGAATATGATATATATCGGAAATATACTTCCTATATAATGGGATATTATGTATAAGAAACTTGATATTATAGAGCATGCCATTTTATTGAATCCTAAGTATATAAAAATATTTCGTAATAAATTGAAAATAACTCAGTCAAAACTTGCTGAGGAAAGTGGAGTTAGTCAATCTCATTTGAGTATGCTTGAAAAGGGAAAAAGAAAAGCCACAAAATCTCATGCCGCAGCAATAACCCTTGGGTTATTAAAATGCAGTAATATCTGGGATAAAGAGAATCCTATATTATACCTACTCGATGTGTTATCTCTAACAAAACTTGAATCCACAATAGTGAAATTTGTTAAGGAGCTCGTTGAAAATGATACATTACATAAAAAATACATTGAAGGATATCCAGTTTTTATTGTTGACAAAGATTCATTTACTGAATACATAAAAAAAAATCTTAAAGTAGTTAATATTGAGAAAGTAGAGTTTTTCAGAGGAAGATTAAATGTTAAAGCCATATATTCAGATAACCGAGATGTTCATATATATTTGGATTGTTCGGATATTAGGCGATTAGAAAATAAAATATCCAATGTTCTTGAAAAAAAAACAACTATTCAAATATTTCCAAAAGAAGAAATGCCTCCTATTTATTCCATTAAAAAGGACGGTATTGTAATACATTGTTGGTAAATAAATATTAATTGGTGATATTATGAATGTACCATATACTTTAATTTACTTCTATGGTATTTCAATAATTTCTTCAATAATTATTGGAATATTGTTAAAAATGCCTTTAAAACCAAATACTAATTCTTTTGAAGGCAATATTTTATTTCCCACGGTATTTGTTGCATTGGGATTAACTGCAATTGCTGAATTTTTATTTGGTTTAGATATCATTTTATGTGTTATTATAGGCGTATTTTCTGCATTGTTTTCAAAATACATAAATAGGATATTTCCAGGTGTTGATTATGGAAATTGAAGTTATAAAATTAATTATAGCATCCATCATATGTTGGATAAACTTTGTAGTGGTAGATACATACTTTGGATTGCCAAAAAAACCCGGAGTATCTGGTGCTGAGGTAATTGGAAAGAAAATAGAAAAAATTGGAGGCAATATTAATGGGGGATATTTCATGGGAAATATCGTATGTTCCCCTGATGCATCAGCTGGGACATTAATGGCAGCCATATTCTACTATGCAATGGGTTTTGAAGGCGGCCTTATTGCTGCACTTTTGATATTTATAGGCAATAGATTGTGTAATGATCCAGGTTATGCTGGGACCATTGGAACTATAACTGCAACAATCTTGATATATTTATGCAGTGGATTTATAGAACCTCAGTATTTTATTGCTGGAATGGTAATTGCAATATTCACAATTCAAGGATTCCATCATGCATACGCCTCTAAATTATTGGGCAGTATAGCAAAAAAGATGGGGAGGATATAAATGGATATCGTAATATTAACAATAGGCACAATAATGGTTATTGTAGGGTTAAGAATATTCCTTACAAGAAGTAGAGCTCTAAAATTACCTTATGTGTGTTGTTTAAACTTTTGCATGGCTGCCTTAATTGTTCTATATATAAAAAGTCCAATGGGTGCCTTAACAGCAGTGGTATATTTTATATCTTCAACTATATCAAGCAATGCCATAGCACATACCATAGGGGAAATGAAGAAAATTGAAAAAACTATGAAGTAATTAAAAATAATTTATTATTATGAGGTGATAAAATGGATGTTTTACCCTTAATATCTATATTATCGTGTATTCTTGGTGGAATTGGGGTAATTCTACATACCGATTATATAAATAAAATTATTATGTTTGCGTTCTTAGAAGCTGGATTGATAGGATTAATTACTTCATTTTATTATTTAGATGTGTCAATAATTTCATCGATATTGGAACCCATAGGCACAGTAATATTGTTGTTGGGTGCTTTAAAATATGCCCATCTAAAAAGAACTAAGAAAAAATACAGTTCAGAAGTTCCAATACTTGCAAGATAGGTGGTGAATATTATGAATACTATGAATTTAGTTGTATTAACAACATACATTGGTTATTTCCTATTAATAATAGGAGTAATAGGTGCAATATTTGGTCCTATGACTAATGACCCACTTAAAAGACTCTTAAATATAGAAGTTCCCTCTATGGGCGTAGCGTTAATCTTTTTAGCATACAATGAAACACTTGCACTTATGACCTATATCGCAGTGAATTCCGTGCTTATGCTGGTGTTTGTTAGAGCTATTATCAAAAATGAGGAATTGGAGGCATAGTATGAGAAAACTCAGCAGAATATGGAACTATATGTCAAAACCCGAGGTAGTTCCAAGACTATTTGCAGGATTTTTATGTTTGGTGTTATTTATTGAATTTTTTGCTCCTACATCATATAATACACACCAACTATATCCAAAGGATGTTCCACAAGCTCAAGTTTTTAAAACTCCTCTAGCCCCTTATGATAGAGGAGGTATTCCCCTTAAAAAAGCCGCTGACATTAAAACACAATATCCACAATTTGAACCTATAAGGGGAAAAATAACTGCATACTTAACGCCAATATCTATCTGGATTAGTGAAAAAACCCCCTACTTTGGAACGAGTATTGTATCCACTCCAGGGGGTATCTTGGACGAGATATTATATTATACGCGAGGATTTGATACAGTGCTTGAATCCACCACATTATTGATTTCATTTATAATATTTAGCTGGATATACCTCAATAGAGATGAGGTGGAATAATGAATATTGTAAGTTATTTATTTAATAAGACTGTTATTGTTGGATTTATAATTGGTATATTATCATTGTATGCAATATCACGCCAAAAATCCGATCTACACATGCTTCTATTATCTGACCTTGTAGAATGTGCCATGTTGGTAGTAATAGCCGCTGTTGGAACAGACCTTGCAGAGGCACTTATACTACCAGGATTGGTTGTTGGAATGGCAGAACTTTTGGCAGTTTCCGAGGTGCTTGTGCTTAGAAATGAAATAAAATACAAAAAAAAATCAAATGAAAAGTCAAAACTTCTTGAAGAGTTCATAGCAAAGGAAACTCCCCCCAATATTAATATAAAATTTGGTAAAATGGAGGTGTTGTACAGTTCTCCAAAATTTGTAGCCTTTATATTGGTAGTGTATGGTGCATTATTGACTGGATTTACAGGTGGTGCTGTAATGGCAAGTGGTTTGTTATTCTACCTCTTATCACTGGGGGCTACTGGAAATGGAATTTCATTAAATAGGTTAAAAAATATATGGGAATCAATTTCTGGATTTTCAGGTATAATGTGGGCATTTTGGATATTATTTGGATTTATAGGCTTCTTTCTATACCCTCAAAAATACCTATATTTCCTATTAATAGCAGGTTGTGCATTGGCATTAAAAGTTGGCTCAAAACTTGGGTTGATTGGAAACATTCTAAAATGAACTTAATATAAAATTAGGTGAATAGGAGTAAAATATGGTGATGTTATGTTTATAGACCCAATAACAGGGAATTTTTATGGGTATATTCCTTTCGGGGATATTGTATTCTATTTAACAGATTTTTCAGTGATAGCCTTTCTTGTTGCACTATTCTTTACATTGGTGGTATATCTTACAAAACCTGAAAAACAGTTGGAGGCTCAGATAAATGATTTCGATAAATTCAATATTGTATCATTAAAAGAATTAAAGATAAGGAGGTTAATGGCAATTATTTGTGGAATAAGCACAGCATTTGCCATGCTAACTGGGGATTTATTTGATTATGCACTATTTCTTGCAGTAATAGGTATATCCAACATAGGCATTGTATCAGCTGTTAAAAAAGAATGGGTTCTAAATGCTGCATATCAATATGGTATAATAGCCATGATTTCTTCACTGCCATTATTTGGAGCTGCAGGATTGATATTGGCAAAAACCGGAACATTGTCCATATTGGAATTATCAAAAACAGCCCATGATATATTCTACCAAAAAATAATTTATGCCGTAGGGATGGTTGGTGAAACTGGTATAGCTCCATTTTATGCGGCAAAGGCGGAGATGTTCAAAGCTCCGGGAGCACCATATATTTTAATGATACACCTTTCATCATTGCTTATAATCATAAGAACAGCTGAAATCTTACTATCTATTCATTAGTTTAATTATGCTTAAATCTTATATTAATATAATAAAAGTGTCCTTAAAATAAAAAAAGCGTGATATAATGACGCCAGAAAAAAAGAGTGGAATTATTTCATTAATTATAGGATTATTGGGATTTGTATGGATTATATTATATTTAAAAAGTGCATTTTTAATCTATATGGGCACTGCACTATTTACTCCATTTATAGTTTATGGATTTGGAATATTGCTAAATCCTAATACTAGAAGAAAAGACGAAGGGCAAATCCCATTTAGAGGGTGGTAATATGGATGCAATATTATCAATAAAATATATAATAGGTGCTCTATCCTACACCTTGTATGCTTTCATAATTGGTGGATTACTGTTGGGATTTCATAGAAAAATAGTGGCAAGGGTACAGAGTAGGCCTGGACCACCAATAATCCAATATTTGATACATACATTTAAATTTTATATCAAAGAGATTACATTCCCAATTACTGCGGGAAATCCTCTTTATCTATTTGTGGCATTGATGGATATTATGGTGTGGATGTCTGCGTTATTTGTAGGGGTTGTATTTGAATCTTCGTTGTTGATATTAATTGGATTGTATGTTCTTCAAAAGATTGTTGAACATGGATGTGGTCTCAGTAGTGGCTCGCCCTATGGAAAACTCGGAGGGGTCAGAAGTGTGTTCTCAGCTGCTGCTGAGGTTCCTTTATTTGCAGTAGTTGGTATAATCTATGTGATAACTCATTCACTTATGATAGGAGATATAATAAACTATCAAGCAATAAATGGACCAATATTGTTTAAACTTCCTTTTGCAGCATTTGCATTCTTCATACTACTTGTTTCCAAAGCACCAAAAAGTCCATTTGGCATAGTTAAGGACAAATGTATAGTTAGTGGATATTTAACGGAACATTTTGGAACTCTCGAATCTATTGTATTAATCTCGGAGGCAGTGGCATGGTTCGTTCTTCTTTGGCTGTTCATAGCATTATTTATTGGCCCAGTATTGATATCCAGTCCAATACTAACTTTAATTGGCATGGTGGTATTAACCTTTATAATATCAATGATTTGTGCTATAACTCCATTGTTGACACCAAACCACTCTGTCATGCTTCAAATATTGATTGCATCCCTAACTGTAATAGACTTGTTATATAGGGTTATTCATTAGGTGATATTATGAAAAATTATATCTATCTCTTGGCAATATCATGCTTAACGATATTGGCTGTCCTGATTTCAATAAATATATTTCAAAATAATATTACTCCTGTAATTGGGCTTTTTGTTATAATATTTCTTGTAATAATTGCCCTTGCCTTTAAATCAAAAACCAATACTGCTGCTCATATCATGGATAATTTAGAGATATTATTCATGTTTTTGGTATTTGTAGGATTATTATATTTAGGTTATTCAATGTATATAAATACCAATTCATTATTGTAATATAAGGTGATTCTATGAATGAAGTACCCTACAATATACTTTACAGTGCAATTTGCCTTGTAATTGGGGGATTTGTGGGACTATCATATAGTTATAAAAAATACAACACACCCTATGTGGAAAAAGTTAGGGATAAATATGCATTGATTTGTTCCATAATTGGTGGATTGATATTTTCAATTGATTTACCTTATCATATAAATTACCCAATTGCCTGTCTTTTAATTGGCTTTCCCTTTGGAATGAGGCCAGGTTATGGAAATGTAGAGCTATATATTGGGCTTATTATAGCATTTGTAGGTTATTTAATTAAGGCTAACTTATAGAGGTGATATTATGAAGGATTTAACTGATTTAAAAAAAATAGATGAAATCCAGTGTAAGGGAACTTTGGAGCAGAAATACAATATCATAAAGGACAACAGATACATTATGGAGGAAGTTATAGTTCCAATTTCAAAAGCCTTAAAACTTCCATTGGAGGAGGTTATTGAAATATTTATAAAAAAATACGATGGTACAGCACTTTATGAAACCCATGCCTTTGCTGAACAGGCAAGAATGGCATGTTTAGGAAGAAAAGTGGATATAGATTTGGGACTTTGCTGGATTTCTGATTTTTTTGAGTTAATTCCAAGAGAAGAAGCTGATTTAATAAGAAAAAAAGTCGTTGAAGACACATTAATGCATCATAAGCCTTATAGGGAAGCATTGAAAATTGGTAGGAAGTTAGTTATAAACCTATTGAAAAAATGAGGGTGTTTAGTGGAGTTTAGCGTTTTAGATAATCATTAAAAAACAATACATAAAATTGGAGGAAATAGGATGATAAAAGAATTTTTCAGGAAAAGGGATATAAATGTATGTGTGGTAAATACCGGAGGATGCAACGGTTGTGATATAGAAATAGTGTCGTGCTTGGCTCCAAGATACGATATTGAGCAATATGGAATACATGTGCATAACAATCCAAGAGAAGCTGATGTTTTAGTTGTTACAGGACCTGTAACGCTTCCATGGAAAAATAGACTTAAAGAGATATATGAAAAAACACCTGAACCAAAAATAGTAGTAGCTGTTGGAGCCTGTGCTTTAAGCTGTGGCATATTTAAAGAAGGTCATGTTTGCGGTCCAGTGGATAAAATTATACCTGTTGATGCAAAGGTTCCAGGATGTCCACCAAGACCTGCTGAGATACTTGATGCAATATTGAAAATAGCACCTGATGCCATAGCTTCAAAAGAAAAAATTCTTAAAAAAAGAAAAGAAGGAGTTAAATCAACGGTTTAAACGATTAAAAGAACCTACTTTAATAAAATAAATAAAAAATAGAAAAAGAAAAGTAAAAAAAGTGATACAATGAATGTAGTGCCAATAGGACCTATACATCCAGTATTAAAGGAACCTATACGTATAAAACTCATAGTTGAAGGAGAAAATGTAGTGGGTTCAGAGTTAGAAATGGGGTATGTTCATAGAGGTATTGAGAAGATAATGGAAGGAAAGCATTATTTAAAAGGAATATATCTATCCGAGAGGGTATGTGGTATATGTTCATATATTCATACTCAAACCTTTGCAGAGTGTATTGAACACATGTCTAAAATAGAGGTTCCAGATAAGGCAAGATATTTAAGAGTAGTTACAGCAGAGTTAGAGAGGATACACAGTCATTTAATAGCCGCCGCAGTATATGACCTATCTATTGAACACGAAACACTAGCGATGTGGTGTTTAAATGCAAGGGAGCACGTAATGGATTTAATGGAGCTGATAACTGGAAATAGAGTTAATATGGGTTTTAATGTAGTTGGTGGAGTTAGATTGGACATTAATAAGGAAATAATAGATAAAATTTATAAAAAAATAAATGAACTTGAAGATGATATGAAAAATATACTGGAAGTATTTGAAACAGGACCATTGATAAATTTAAGGGGTGAGGGCATAGGTGTTATTGGATACAGGGAGATAATGAAAACTAGAGCGGTGGGACCAGTAGCCAGAGCTTCTGCAATGCCAGAATCCGATTGGAGATTGAGACATCCTACATATAAGGAACTCAAATTTAAACCAGTATGGAGGGACGAAGGAGATAACTCTGCAAGAATGATAGTCAGACATGAAGAGGTTATGACAAGTATAAATCTTATCAGAAAAGCTCTGGAATTGTATGAGGAGAGCTCAGGTGGTGTAAGGGTTAAGGTAGATATAAAGGGTGGTTCTGGTGAGTGGAAAAATGAGGCTCCTAGAGGTGAAGTTTATTATAAAATGTCTCTTACAGACGGAGGATTGATTAAAAGAATAATGATTAGAACTCCAACAGTTATGAATCTTGAAGCTTATAAATATATGCTAAAAACCTGTCCAACGGTTTCAGATGCAGTTACCACCTATACTTCAATTGACCCCTGTGTATCCTGCACTGAAAGAACTATCGTATTGAAAGATAAAAAAACTGGAAAAATCAAACCATATTCATTCAAATAAATTAATATATATTATTTAATTATTAATATATAAGTTAAGGAGTGGGTTTTTATGTCATCATCGATGTGGTACCTTTACGAATTTGTAAGAAAAAAATGGATTAAAAAGTTTTTAGACGCTAAAACCGAAAAAGAGATAGTTATAGCTCCAAAAAGATATAGAAAAGTTCCTCCAAAAATTCTATATCCTGAAAGATGTATAAGTTGTGGAGCCTGTGAAGGTTCGTGTCCATCATTTGCCATTAAATTGATAGATAATAAGAAATATAACAAAAAAATTCCTAAAATAGATGTGGGTTCTTGTATAAGTTGTGGAAATTGTGTGGAGTCCTGTCCTACCAAGGTTTTAGAAATTGGGGTAATAATGGAAGAAACCAGGGGGCTTCCATGGAATATTCCAAAATATAGCCATGTTATAATTGATGAAGAGCTCTGTGTAAATTGTGGTTCCTGTAAATTGGTATGTCCTGTTGATGTAATTGAATATAATGGAATTACTCACGTTATTGATGAAAATGGATGTATTGGTTGTAAGCGATGTATTGAAGCCTGTCCTGTGATTGATACGATAAAAACCTATGATGAAAAGATATTAAAAGAAAAAATCGATAAATGCCAATATCTAAAATTTGAAAAACTATTAAGTTGTGATAAAGATAGTAGTAATAGTAATGATAGAAATTTAGATATAAAAAAAGAAAAAGGAAACGTATATGAAAAAATTTCAGAGATTCCAAGAATAGTAAAAAGTCTCTGTATATCATGTGAAAACTGTGTAGATGTTTGTCCTGGAAATATCGACTTAAAAAACTACAAAGTAGTCGAATGTGTAAAATGTGGAGATTGTATAGAGGTATGTCCAACCACGGCAATGAGAATTGGAGAGGTTGTAAAAGGTATCAAATTAAAAGATAAATGTTATATCATTGACGAAAAATCTTGTATTGGATGTAGAATTTGTTATAAATCATGCAATGTCGATAACGCTATATTTATATCAACTGAAACCCGATTACCCTATATAAATCCAGAACTCTGTGTTAGATGTGGATTGTGTTATAGAGAATGTCCCGTAGATGCTATAAGTCTAACCAACACAGAGAAAGTTTTAGAGATATACAAAATAAGAAGAATAAAAGACAAATTTGATGCCATAATAAAGTCTGATTTAGAAGAGCTCTCTAAGAATTATGTCATGTCAAAAAATGACATAGTGGAATTTGCAAAAATTAAAGTAAATAAGGAAGTTAATAAATTTATAAAGTATGATGATTAATAAATAAAGATAAAAATGATGCCTATGTTATCAAAAACTATATCTGCTAAAAAAGTAATAAAGAGGCATTTTGGAGATTTAGATGTCGAGTTAAGTTTAGATGATAAAATTGTAAAAAAGCGGATTGATATCGATAGTAAAAAATGTTTATCATGCAATATATGCGTTGAGGTCTGCCCTATTAACATTATTAAATCAAATACTCCATACCATCCAAAAATAAGCAAGGAAGATTGTGTATATTGTTCAACCTGTGTAAATGCCTGTCCTGTAAATGCCATAGAAATTTTTCATATAGTGGGCAGGGTTTTTAAAGGTAATGTAATCATTGAGAGATGGAACAGAAATGAGAAACTTATATACAATCGTTCAAAATGTGTTTCATGCCTTGTGTGCATGAAAAACTGCCCATTTTGTGCCATAAATAAATCAAAAGAAGTTATTGAATTTGATATGGAAAAATGTCGTTTATGTGGGTATTGTGGATATCTTTGTCCATCCAATGCAATTGATTTTGAAGGAATCTAAATTTAATTAAAATTTAAATGATGGTGGTTTTTATGATAACCATAAAAAAACCTATTGAAAATATAATATCCAACATTTCAGAGGAATTATGTATTGATAGCAATGAAATCCAAAACATACTTAAAGAAATAACGGAGCTCTCTGAAAAATACATCTATGTATTTCCAAGAAAATGCATAAGATGTGGATTATGCTATGAGGAATGCCCTATTGATGCAATAACAAAACCCACTTTAAGAAAACCTGCTGAAATAATATCTGAAAAATGTGTAAAATGTGAAATATGTGCCAAAACCTGTCCAGTAGATGCTATCGAAGTTTTAGAGGGAAGAGCATATTTAAATGGAGATAGTATAGTGTATAAATTAAAGGAGAGAGAGGTCCAACATAGGACAGTTAGATTGATAAAATATGATATAGACTTAGAAAATTGTATAAAATGTGGTATCTGCGAGAGATACTGCCCAACAAAAGCAATCCATGTGGAGAAAAGAAAAAGTTTTGATGTGAATTTAAAACTATGTGTTGGATGCAAAGCCTGTGAAAATGTCTGTCCAAAAAAGGTAATAAAAGTACATACAGAGTTGGGGGACATACCATTCAATAAAGAGATAAATGTAGATAACGACATCTGTATAAAATGTCTCTCATGTATAGATGAATGTCCTGTAAATGCTATATCTGAAATTAATGAAGGGGTGGAAATAAATAAATCATCCTGTATATATTGTGGTAGATGCGAAAAAGTCTGTCCCGTGCATGCCATTGAGATTAAAGAACTTAAATAAAAAATTATGAATATAAATAGGAGAGATATTATGAGAGTAAAGGAATTAATGGATACTAAATTTTTAAGAGTATATCCAGAATATACTGCCAAAAAAACTATCGAGCTTATGTATAGAAAAAAAAGATATAGCACAGCGGTTCTTGATGATGAGGATAAATTAATTGGATGGGTAATGTCAATAGATTTGGCATTAATTGACGATAAAAATAAAAAAATAAAGGAAATTATGCATCCGACTGAGGATGTAATCACATTGAATGAAAATGACCCTGCAAGGGATGCAGTTGTAAAAATCGTGGAATATAAGGTAACAAGCATACCAGTTCTAAATAATGAAGGAAAAGTTGTAGGTATGGTTAGAAATTGTGATATTACAAAGACCCTTGCGAAATTATATGATATTCCAGTATATAACCTATTTAAAACCTTTGAAAAAGAGATAAAGGGAATAACTTGGAATGAACTCATGGAAGCCGCAGCAGTTGTAACAAAACATACCACTGGAGAGGAAATATCTCCAAAAGAGTATGAAAAAAGAATAGAGAATACAACCTTTGGTCAAGCTTTATGGGCTTGTGGAGGTTTGGAAAAATTCTTTGCAGGTTTGATAAAAATTGGAGAAATCGCCATTGCTAGAAAAATCGCTAAAAGAAGGTAGCAGTATTTAAATAATATTAAAACTACAATTCTTTATTACACCATCTTTTAACTATCTCTTTAACTATGTCATATGAGCTATGAAATGGACATTTTGTATAATTTTCAACCTTTACAACTTCTGTTTTTAAATTATGTTTTTTCAATTCATCCCTTAACTCTTGGGTTTTAAATGTAGTTTGGTCAGGACCTAAAACTATAATATCGGGCTTTATTTTTAATATTGGTTCTAATTTGTCAGTTAAACTTCCTAATATTGCTTTATCTACTGGTTTAATTGCTTCAACCATCATACGTCTCTGTTCTTCTGGAATTATTGGTTTTCTTCCTTTTATTTTTTTTACAGTTTCGTCCCTTGCTATAATAACAATTAACTCATCGCCTAAACTTTTTGCGTAATTTAATGTATTGTAGTGTCCAGGGTGTAATAAATCAAAAGTTCCAGCAGTTATTACTATTTTCTTTTTCCCCATGATATATCATCTTTATTATCCTCTATAATATTTTTATAATTCTATATAATGTAATTACAATATTTAATTCTTATCATAATTTTTTAATTTTACCTTCCATATGGCATCAAATGCCCCCACGATTAAAGGTCCTATTGCAAATCCTCCAAGACCAAATGCAAGAGGTCCTATCAAAAAGGCTATTAAAATTAATGAAGGATGAACATCACTTTCTTTTTTTACTATTAAAGGCCTTATAACAAAATCAGGTAAAGTGGATAAGAATATTGCACCGAATAATAACAATTCAATACCTTTTAATACCTCACCCATTATTATATAATATATCGAAATAGGAATATAAACAGTCCACCCCCCTATTACTGGTAAAAGTGCAAAAACACAGGTTATTACTGCTAAAATAAAAGCATTGGGTATCCCAATAAGATAATAACCTATTCCAGAAATTATACCTATGGCAATGGATGTTAAGGCATTTCCAATAAATAGATTTTTATAAGATTCATTTAAATCGTTTAAAAATATCTCTGTTTTTTTATAATATCTATCTGGCACCTGAGATAACAAAGCCTTTTTAACTTTATAACCATCCTTTAAAAAATAATAGGTCATAAATAAAACAATCATTGTTTTTATGGTAAGTTCTGGTAATACCATAATTTGAGATAATGAATGTTTTATATAGGGTTCTATATATAGCCAAATTTGAGATAAATAACTATATAGTATTTTTTCATTTATATGCATGGGATAACCAAAAATACTGGATAATCTATATAGCACCTCGTTTAATTTATTTACCACATCGATATCCTGTATATTCATAGAGATATTGGATTGTTGAACAAATACTAAAAACTCTTTTAATATAATATAACCTACAATAACCGTTGGAATAATAAATATTAACAAACATATTAGTGCAGCAATGGAATTACCAGTATAAGGTTTAATTTTATCATATATCGGTTTTCCCATATATGCAAAGGCACATGAAAGAGCCAGCGTATCCAAAAAACCATATGTCATCCACGCAATAGATAAAAACACCGCCAAAACAAATATCTTTATTAACAATCTATACTCTCTATCATTCATAATTTACCCTTTTAATTTAAATAATAATCTGTAATAATCTTATGTATTATTATAGATATATAAAAATATATTATTATATAGTTATATATATGGAATTATTTAAAATATATTAAAATTAATTAATATATCGAAAAGTTTAAATATGACTCTTATTAAAGATACTTCTAAATAGACTATTATAAAATAATAATAATATAAAACATCAAGTAGTAGGTGAGAAAATGGCTACTAAAAATATAATAATAGATGCCTCAAACAAAAAATATAATATTGTAGAGGGGGAATTTTTTCCAATAAATTGGGGCATATATTTACATAAAAAGTATGAAACATGGAAATATAATGTATATGATAAAAATAATATATTCTGTTTCGGAAGAGGGATTTTACCAATAATAGGCGGACATAGGCTCATATTTTCATTTAAATCTCCGCTGTGGGATGGATTTCACTTCTCAGCAATGGGTGGTGCAGGCTATGTATTTAAAAATACTGGATTAAACAATGTAGCTATAATTGGGAGATGTGAAAAACCAAGTTTGTTAATATTGGATAGGGAAAATGAAGACTTAAAAATAGATTTTATGGAACTTAAAGATTACGATATAAAAAATTATAAAAATGTATATGATTTAAACAACTATATTTTAAAAAAATTCAATGAAAAAAATTATAGAGCATTTATTGTAGGCCCTGCCTCATTAAATACAAATATGGGGGGAATATTCTCCCAAACTGTAAAAAATGGAAAATTCATTGAGGGTTCTGAAGACTGGGCTGCAAGAGGTGGAGGAGGTTCAGTGCTATATAGGGCTCACAATATCTTAGGAGTTGTGTATTATGGCAAAGATAAAACAGAAAAAGAATTAAATGAACAGAAGGATTTAGAAAAAAGAATGAGGGAGGTTGTAGAAAAGCATTACAATAAACCATATATGACTGTGATATTGGAACATACTAAAAAATATCGATATAACGAAGAAACACAAACAGGGGGTACATTTGGAAATGACTATCATTATACCCTTGATATTACACCAATATTTAATTGGAGAATGCCCTATATACATAAAAACATTAGAATAGCTCTCCATAAAAAAATAATGAAATATTTTGTGGAACAGTTCAATAAAGAGTCCATAGAACCAAAAAAATGGACTAATTGCGGGGAACCCTGTCCAGTTTTATGTAAAAAGTATAGAAATGGTTTAAAGGTGGATTATGAACCTTATGAATCAAATGGTCCCTTATTGGGAATATTTGATATACATGCAGCAGATAGGGTAGTCCATACTGTGGATGCTCTTGGTTTTGATGCCATAGAATTTGGAAATTTGGCATCCTGGGTATTTGAATTACTCCATGTTGGTCTTTTAAAACCAGAAGAAGTTGGAATAGCCAAACCAGCATTTGATATAAATGATTATCAAACAGATGAAGATATATTAAAAAATTCTAACTATAACGCAGAGCTCGCAGTGAAACTTGCAAATATTGTGGCATTTAATGAAAATGAAATTGGAAAGATATTCGCACTTGGAAAGCGAAAGGCTTCTAAAATATTGAATGTAAAATATAAAGATAGATTATTTAAACATAACTCCAATAATAACGAAGATTTAAAGTATAAAAAATTTGAAGATTATGCTGTATATATACCTTTTGGGGATAATGGAGAGATATCACCAACACTTTATTGGTCTATTGGAAATTTTATGCCCTATTTAATTCAAGGAAAATATTTAACATATTATCAGTGTGGAGAATTTTTAGAACCAGAAAAATTGGCAAAACTTAGTGTTGAAAGAGTTATTGAGGAGATAACGATAGAAAATTTAGGCATTTGTAGATTCCATAGAAAATGGATTTATCCAGTAATTGAATCACTTTTAAAAGAAATAACGGATGTGAATTTAAATTCCACAATTGAAGAACTAATTAAAGATATCTGTGAATACGATAAAAAAATAGGATACCCAAATTATATAGAAAGCCAACGGGTTAAGGATTTAATAATGGCTGGTGCAGAGGAGTTTGGAAATGACAAATGGTCTAAGGTATTTAAAGAATGTGGTGAAGAAAAGCTCAGAGAATATATAAAAAGAGTTTCAAATGAATATAATAAACTGTTAAATATTGATTGGAGGTTAAAAGAATAAATTTTTTATATATTATTTAACTTATTCCGCGAGACACCCCTTCCGTTATAAATCCTTCGGATTTTAACTTCGTTTGATTGTAAAATCTCCTCGCTTCTAGAAGATAAGGGATTAAAAAATCCTTCGGATTTTAGCTCGCTGTTCTAAGCCAAATTTATCATTTCCTTCTTTAAGTATAGCAAAATTACTTATCTTAGTGTTACCAACTTTAGTTTTTATTCCCTTAGCGTTAAATACCTTAATCAATCTCTGAGCTCCTGCTGAGTCATCTAACGGATTACTTCTATCTAAGTCCCAATTATTGATGTATTTTGATAATTTTTTTATTAGTTTAGGATCTGAGTTAGTTATAGTTTTAAATTCTTTATCGAATTTTGTTATATCATAACCTTTTTCTATCAGTTTATTTAAACATATAAATTAATATTCTCATTAAAAATAAAAAAGAAAATTGCATTTATAGCTCTTCTCCATATCTTTCTTTGTAGTATTTTTTAACATCATTTAAATATTCTTGTAAATCGTCTATGTAAAAATCATACCCCTCTGGAATCTCTGAGTTTCTCAATAACTCAAGATATTCTTCTGCTAACTTAACGATTTCTTTAGTGAAATCTTTTAAAGGAACTCTAACGATACCTCTTTCTTTACCTTTATACTTCTCACAGTCAGTATATGACAAGGGGTCGTTACGGTAATGGATTATTAATTCATCTTTATCTTTATCGAGTTCGAAGATATAATCATTGTATCGAAAAAATAAACTAGTACCGTAAGCCAAGTCAAAATTTTTCACCTTAAATCTATTCCATCCTACAATATGTTCAACATTTTTCCTATAATATAGTTCTCTAGTATGTTTTCCTTCATCTAATAAGAATGCTAAACCCTCTAGGATATCTTGAAAGAATCCATATAAATCACAATCATCTCCATAAATCCCTCCTTCAGATTTTAGACAGCCTCCTCCCAACAACATTCCATTAACTTTAAATATTGTTTCGATTTCTGAAACTATATTCTCTTTTATTTTTTCCCTATATTTCTCTTTATCGTAGATTAACTCTATTAATTTCATACTACCACCTTTAATTAGTCCATGTTTCAACTAATTCCCCATTATCATTTCTTTTCCATGTTTTCCATTTTTCATTTGGCTTTTTTGGAGCATACATATACACTCCTTCCCCTTTTTCCGGATACATGGTCATTAGATTATATGCTCCAGTCTTATCTTTTTTGAACATTAATACGATTTCAATTATTTTACCATTTTTTGTGTAATTATACCTAATTTTTGGATTGTCATTTTTATCTTTAAAGAATTCCTTTTTATTTTCATCTATCGCTTTTTTAATAATCTCTTTCAACTCATTAGCATCATCTATAATCTTAGGTAATTTCTTTCCATTTACAGTCTGACCCATAGGGAAGAATGATGTAGCTTTTTCATTAGATTCGTATCCCATAATGTGCCTTAACCATATGTGTGTTAAACCTTTTTCGGTATCTCCTGCTATTAGATTAATGGTTATTTTATCATCTATTGGTATTGGTTCTGGTTTAGAGAATTT
Source organism: Methanothermococcus sp. (assembly GCF_015523155.1). GTDB lineage: Archaea > AGJL01 > Methanococci > Methanococcales > Methanococcaceae > Methanofervidicoccus. Next base: position 17,727 of record NZ_WAKW01000072.1, on the reverse strand, counting down.
TTCTAACTCTTTGAAATACTTCTTAGGATTTTTTATATTGATTTTGGATATCTTTTCTAAGTCATCTAATGAAGCTCCCTTTTTAATCAAATCATCTATTACTTTCGCTGGAACTCCTTTATCTCTTAACTCTTTAACAATCTCTTTTGTTTTTTCTAAATCATAGTTATTTAGGTTATTTTATTCAAATATATAAATTATTATTCCAATTAAAAATAAAAAGAAAAATAATAAGAATATTTATTCCTCAATGTATCCATACATCTTACCCATTATAAATACCCAGTCCCCTTCTTTTAATTTCTTAGCTTTAGACTCTATATTTATTCCTTTAATATCACATTCTAATTTAACACCACAATCAAAAATTAATCTTTTATTTTTCCTATCTATATCTAATACTTCACCAACTAATATATAATCAGGTATATAATCTTTTGTAGTGAGTTGATATATTAGTTTTTGTTTTTTAGGAACATTAACTTTTTGTAAGTCGAATGTCATTATATCTAAATCTACTATGCATGTTTCACCAATTTCTGGTACTTTTGAAGGAAGTTCTCCTATAAACGCTTCTATTTCATATCCATTTATATCAAAAGTCATCCAAATTTCGGAAATTATGTCTTCATACTCTCCATGAGTAATTTTAACATCAGTAACTCTACCTGTGTGCTTAACCATTTATATCTCCTTAAACTCTTTTAGGACTAGTTATTTTCTAAATACATCTAATCGCCCTTCAGGAATTAAAATAAAATCTCCTTCCTTAAATTCTTCATTTTCTGAATTATAATCAGTTTCTATAATAATACCACAATCAACATAGATTGTTTCAGTATCCTTAGAAATTTCCATGATTTTACCAATAATTGAGTACATGAATCTATTTTGATCCAATTGTATAATTTTATCATGTTTATCATATTTAATTATCTCTCCTTTAAAATTATTTAAATAAAAATACACATATACACTTTTACCTTCCAGAGATGTATGCCACCCATAAGTTGTTGGTGTAAATGCATGAACGATTATATTATCAATTTTTAAAGTAACGAGGTAGTTGTAAGTGTATTCATCTATTGGCTTTTCTTTAGTCCAGTTTTCATCTATACATAATGGCTCAATTTTTAACACTTCAGCTTTATAAATATATTTTCCCAATTTTTCACCCCTATTATTTAAAATCAAAGTTTTTTTGTGGATATGCATCTTGAATACTACCAGGACTATTTTTACTTAGAACCACTCTTAAATAATATCTTGCACCAGCAGGTTTATAAAAAACTACTGTTGCTCCTTTACTATCTGTACCCTTTATACCCTTTTGTAGGGCTTCTCCGATTAATTCTATTACTGCTTTATTGTTATTTTGTAGTTTAAATGCGTCTTTAATATGGTTATGGTGATTCTGCTTAATAATATGTTTCCAACCCCATGCATTATTACCTTCTTTAAGTACGGCGAAATCACTTATCTCAGTATAACCCACTTTAGTTTTTATTCCCTTAGCGTTAAATACTTTAATCAATTTCTGAGCTTCTTCTGATTCGTCTAATGGATTACTTCTATCCAAATCCCAACTATTAATATATTTTGCTAATTTTTTCATTAATACCGGATCCGAGTCCGTTACAGCTTTATATTCTTCATAGAATTTTGTTATATCATATCCATTTTCTATCAGTTTATTTATTGTCTTAGTTTTTATTCCTTTATCTCTTAACTCTTTAACAATCTCTTTTGTTTTTTCTAAATCATAGTTATTTAGGTTATTTATTTAAACATATAAATTAATATTCTAATTAAAAATAAAAAAGAAAAATCTATTTACAGTTCTTCACCGTAACGCTCTTTATAATATTTTTTGACATCTCTTAATCTATCCTCAAGAAAATTAATTTCATATTCTTTCCATATATTATTATGTTTTTTAATAAAATTTATATAATCTTCAGCTAATTTAATTATATTTTTCACGAACTCCTTCATAGGAATTTTGATAATTCCTTTTTTTCCCAAATGGTTATCATATATATACATATCATTATAATAATAAATTATCATCTCATCACTATTTTTATTAAATTCAAAAATATATTTATTAAAAGGAAAAGATAAAGAAGAAGTATATGCCATATCAATATTTTTTATAGGAAATCCATATATTTTCGCAATTTCTTTTATTTCTTCTTTAGATATAGACATATATTTATCACTTTTCCCAAAACTAAGTAAATATGCTATACCAATTAAAATATCTTGGAAAAACCCATATAAATTACAGTCATCACCTTCGATTTTACCTTCTTCAACCTTTACAATACCACCAAGTATATTATTGTCAATTTTAAATAATGTATCAATTTTGTCAGGATTTTTTAGATATTTTTCTTTATTATATATTAATTCGATTTTCATAGATAATTCACCTTATTCTTTCCCATTTGCCAGATTTTTCATTATATTTAAACCATCCTACATTTGGGATATACTTTTCAACACCTTTTCCATTAATTGGATAAGCGGTTTGTAAGTAATAACTACCATCACTACCCCTTAAGAAAACCAAATTTATTCTAATATTCTTATCTTTAATATAGTATGAGAACTCTACTTTAGTCTCTCCATTAAATTTATTCTTATTGTCTTCAACTGCCTTTATAATAATTTCTTTTAATTCTTCAGGGCCATTTATAATCTGTTGGATATTTTCTACTTCTAATCTGTCATTTTTGAAATATTTTATTTTCTGTCCAATTGGAAAAATCGTTGTAGCTTTTTCGTTTTCTAGGTTATATCCTATAACATGTCTTAGCCATACATGGTCTAATCCTTCATTAACATTTCCAGCAAATAATTTGACTTTGTATTTATTGGCCCTTATAATTTCTAATTTATTGAATAATTTTAAATCATTAACAATCTGATTTATATCATAGCCTTTTTCTATAAGTTCATTTATAACTTCTTCTTGAGGAATTTCCTTTTTTGATATTTTATTTTTATTTTTTAGCATTTGTTTTAGTTTTCCAATAGTTTTTCTTATTTTAGTTAAATCATCTACATTGTTGATATTTTTAGTTAATTTATTTATGTTATTCTTACTAATACCCATTTTAGATAACTTATTAGTTTCATCTACTGCCTTTTTAAGAGCATCATTTGGTTTATCACTGTTTTTGATGATATTGTTTATTGTATCTATATCTACTCCATTTTCCTCAAGGGTTTCTATTCTATTATCTATCCAACCGAGTTTTTTATCATTTTTAACTGCATCTTTAAACAACTTATTTATATTCTCTGGCTCAACTCCTTCATCCAACAATTTAACCGTATTTTTTGCAACTGTCTTTGGGCTGTAGCCTTTACTCTCTTTCTCTGCCAATTCTTCAATCAAATCTTTATCAAATATTTTATTAGCGACATCCGGATTTACAATTCCTTTACCATTATCTGCTTTCTTTAGATATTTGTAGAGTTCATTAGCATATTTCACTCCTTTTGAAGATAATTTGGCAATAACCTTCCCAGTCGGGTCAAATATCAAAGAAACAACAGTATAAGCATCTGAATATTCTGGGTGGTTTTCATCTATGTAGTTGCTAACCATTGCATCCGCTATCGTTTTAGCTGCAATTGTTGCTCCTGCAACTGCCCTACTTTGAGACATTGAAAAATCGAAAGAAAAGAATGCACTAACTGGGGACGCTAAAAGAAGAATGGCTAATAGGATAATAAGACATTTTCTTAACATTGTTGAATTCACCTCCTAAATTCTAATGTAAATATTTTCTATAAATCTTATAGATAATTTTTAATATTTTTATCTTATCGCTATATTAATGCATTATAATTAACATAATATTTATATAGTAATATACAATATAAACTACCAAAAATTATATTGATGATTATGTTCAAGGATACATTTAACAAAAATATGGTCAATTATTGGTTTATGGCATCTTTTTTAATAATATCTGTAATGATATTTTTGTTTATATTTATTCCTATAATTACCATGTTATTAAATCCGGGCGATATTTCAACTGCCATTGCGGATAAAGAGGTTATAAACTCCTTATTGGTTAGTTTAAAGGCAGCATTTACGGCAACAGTGATAGCCCTAATATTTGGAGTGCCACTGTCTTATATCCTTTCAAGATATGAATTTTTAGGTAAAAATATCGTCGAGGCCATAATTGATATACCTATGGCAATACCTCACTCAGTAACGGGAATTATGATATTAACGGTAATTTATGGGACACCCATTGGAACAGTATTAAAAAACTACGGGGTTATGATTGTAGATAATTTTTGGGGAATAGTTGTTGTAATGCTATATGTTGGTATTCCATTTATGATAAATACTGCTAAAAATGGGTTTTCTATGATTGATGAGGAGCTCGAAAATGTTTCCCGAACCTTGGGAGCTTCGCAAATAAAAACATTTTTTAATATTTCATTACCCCTAATAAAAAATAATCTGATTTCTGGGAGTATTCTTACATTTGCTAGGGGGATTAGTGAAGTTGGGGCAATTTTGATTGTAGCATATTTCCCAAAAACTGCACCTGTGCTTATATTGGATAGATTTAATGAATATGGGCTCAGTGCATCAAAACCTATTGCTGTGATTATGATAGTTGTGAGCATACTATTATTTGCTACACTGAGAATATTCCAGTATAAAAATAATAGGGATTCATAAAAAAATACCTTATATTATATAAAAACTAATTAATCTTGTAATGTGGTCTGCATGATTGAATTAAAAAATATCAGCAAAATTTGGAAGGAATTTCAATTAAAAAATGTAAATCTTAAATTAAGTGAGGATTACACAATATTACTTGGTCCAAGTGGTGCAGGGAAATCTATAATTATCAAGTGCATTGCAGGGATTTTAAAGCCGAATTCTGGAAGAATATATTATAATGGAGAGGATATTACAGATATACCTCCTGAAAAAAGGAATTTCGGATATGTTCCTCAAAATTATGGTTTATTCCCTCACATGACAGTTTATAAAAATATAGATTACGGATTAAAATTAAAAAAATTTGGAAAATTAGAACGTGAAAAAAGAATTAAAGAAATATCTGAATTTTTAAACATTGATAAATTATTGTCTCGTAATCCCACTACATTAAGTGGAGGGGAACAGCAAAGGGTAGCTATTGCTCGGGCATTGGTATTACACCCTAAAATATTGCTTTTAGATGAACCTACCTCTGCCCTTGATATTCATAATAAGGAAACTATTATAAATGAATTAAAAAAAATAGGGGAGCTCCTACCTATAATCCATATTACCCATGATTTTTTAGAGGCTAAGATGCTTGGGAAAAATATTGTATTTGTGAGTAATGGGGAAATCGTAGATTATGGAGATAAGGAGGAGATATTTAACAATCCAAAAAATGAAAAAATTGCAAAATTCTTTGGATATAATATAATAAAATACAATGGTAAATTATACGGAGTGGAACCCCATAACATAATTGTTAAAAAATATAACTCCAATATTAAGGATGAGCTCGCTGGTGAAATCACGGGAATGTATGATTTTGGGCATTATAAAAAATTAATCATATCATTAAATGATTCCACCATCAAATCCATTTATTACGGGGACGATTTGAATATTGGGGATAAAGTTTTAATTTCTTTTAAAAAATATGTAGTTTTAAACGATTAAAAAAATTAAAAAATGAGAATAATAAAATAAAAAAATTAAATTTTAATTATTTATTTTTTATTTCGACGAATTCTTTGAGCTCAGGTGGAACATTTCCAAACCCAACAGCAGGTTTAATTACAGGTTGTCCGGCATTTTCAAACACTTCTGGATGTTCCAATATTGTTTTAACAAATTCAATACCTTCTTTTGGATGATTTGCATTTTTGGGAACTGTAATTCCATAAACAATAGGTTTTCCTACTTTTGTTTTTCCATCTCCTGTGGTTAATTTAACTTTTTTATAGTTATCAGCACAGTCATAGTATCCAAGATTTATTTCTTTTGGGAGCTCTATATATTTCAGGTGATGCTGGGTGGCAACACTTTTGTATATAAATAAATAATCATAGGCTCCAGCTTCAATTGGTCCTACTAAATCAGTTTCTTTACTTCTTAAAAATATTTTATTAGTATTTACATTTATTTCCTTTGGAACTATAATATGGTAAGTCCCATTTTCTTCTTTAACCTTAAAATTTGTATTTTTTAATATTAAGTTGTCATATATTGTGGAATTTTTGTAATATGGTTCTGCTAACTGTATAACCATTTGACTTCTATATCCACAGGGGTCGTCGTTTGGATTGGAAAACCCAAATTTGACGTCTGGTTTATTTAATATTTTATACCAATTGGTGGAATTTATTTCGTTATGATATTTACTATTATCTGTATATGCCAATACGAGTTCGTTTCTTGCAATCATTAAATACCAATCTGCATATTTTGGCACCATCATGCTTGGAATAAGGGAGTAGTCTGCTGATGCTAAAACATCTGCTGTTTTGTTCAAATCTATTATTTTTCTAATACAGGCAACACTCCCAGCAGGTTCCCTTTGAACATCAACATTTGGATGTTCCTTTTCATATATTTTTTCATATTCTTTAAATGGAACCGATAGACTCCCTGCGTGGAATATTTTTAATACAGTTGGATTAGATGCGCTTGATTCCGATTGTTTATTACCAATTCCTGCATTGGCAGATTCTCCAGTTGCACCCGTGGATGTGCTCGAATCCATACATCCAGCCATCATACCAATGAATAATAAAGGTATGAGGTATATAATAAGCTTTTTCATTATATCACTCTCTGCATGTTCATATACTGTTAGAAATTAAATATATATACTATATATAATTTTTGTTAATAATATATAATTACCATGAATTTATTTTATGGATATTAGATATATTAAATACACATAAAATATCAAAATAGGAACTAAAAAGATATAAATAAATAGAAAAAATAAAAAAATGATATTATCTTATTTAATGGCATTTAATTTTCTTTCTATTGTATTTTCCTTATCCTTTCTTTCATCAATTTTTAGTGAGCTCACCACTCTTGTTGTGTCCTTTAAAACTTCCTCATGAGCTTCCTTAAATGCTTTTAATACCTCATCTAAATCCCCTTCCAATATTGTACCCATTGCACAAGGATCTATTTTTAAATTATACTTCTTAAAAACTCCCAATGCTTTTTTAACATATTTGGATACGCTTGGACCTTCGCCCAATGGCATTATACTCACTTCTGCAACTACCATGCTATCTCCTCCTTAATATATAGGTTCCAAAACGAGCGAAGCGAGTTTTGGACTTTGGATAGCAACCTTTTTTAAAGGTTGCTTTGAGACGATTGGACCTTCGCCCAATGGCATTATACTCACTTCTGCAACTACCATATTATCGCCTCCAATAGCAATTAATAGTTAAATAAATGGTAATTAATAATTTATCGTATAACTTCAAATCTTCCAGCAGATGAATGCTTTGGAAGAATGGATATTCCCAAACTCTTTAAATACTTATAGGTATTTGTATCTTTTCCGTGAATAAGAATTTCTCCCAAATCTTCAATAGTGTTTATATCTATTGAAATATAAAAGGATGGATAAATAATTGTCTTTAAATTATTTTTTTTACACTCCTCAATATGTTTTAAAAAACTGAATCCTTCATACCGTGTTTTAATAACATCCTTTGGATTTAAAAGGAGCAAATTTGTTCCACCTCCCCTTGATGGACATATTACCACGGAGCTCCCATTCAATTTGTCTATCATCTCCCTTAAATCATTCTCTTTAATTAGGGGAATGTCGGCGGGAACTATCATCACGGCATCTTCTTTTATGTGTTCAAAAGCGTATGATATTGCTTCATTAAGTCCTTTAATATCTTCTCTTTCAGGTATGGCTATCATCCCATGTTTTTTTGAGAATTTTAGTATTTTCTCATCCTTACTTACAACATATATTTTATCACATACTGATTTAACACCATTATGTACATCTAAAAGCATGTTTTTTATTAAATCCACCCTTTCTTCCGGTGTTAAGAAGTTTTTTAGGCGTGATTTTACGGTATTTAGTGGTGAAACTGGTATCAGTGCTGAGAACATTATATCACTTTTATTATATAGTTAGTATGTTATTTATTATTTTATTTTTATTTTTAGCTGTTTTTTATTTTATTATGTGTATGACTTATAAAAACAATTTTGCATTTGAAAATGCACTTAAATTTCCTTTTTCTCCATGTCCTGGCAGTATATTCATAATATTTCTTTCATAGGCAATTCTTTCAAGTTTTGATATAGAGCTCCGTAAATCGATTAAATTTCCAGTTGGAAAGTCCCACCTACCTACGCCATAGGCAAATAATGTATCCCCTGTAATAATATTATCCTTATATGCTATGCTTATACTTCCCTTTGTATGTCCAGGAGTCTCTACAACTTCTATATCCCATTTTTTTAGTTCCTCCAAAACCTCATTTATTGGTATTATTTCCTTTGGTGGTGTCAATTCTCTACTAAATAAGGCAGATACTGTGGTATTTGTATTGTTCTTTAAATCATTCACTTCTAAATCATGAATTATTACTGGTGCATTAAAATATTCTTCATAAAGATAATCGCTTCCAGCATGGTCATAATGGCAGTGTGTGTTTATTATATAATCTATATCTTTTGCAGTGTTTTTAATTTCATCCTTTAACATATTAAAGGTATTTGGAGTTCCCGGGTCTATCAATATGTTCTTTTTTCCAACTATTAAATAAGTATTTGAATCATACCCTATACCATTTAGTTTGTAAATCATAGAGCTCACCTAATTTTAACTATATTTTATTTACTTATATATTTTATTTTTCATTTATATCTACAAATTTTATTATCATTTTATCATTATCTCAAATGAAAGCAGTCTCCAACAGCTATATGCTTAATTTCATTGTCAATTGCTAAATAAACGCCATTATAATCAATATCAAGGACTTTTCCCTTAATCTCTTCTTTTGGAGTAATTATCTTAACATATCTACCAATGGTTTTTGAATGTTTTTTATATTTTTTTAAAACTTCATCATCATCTAAGAAATAGTTATTTCTAAAATTATCAACAAATCTATCAAGGATTTCAAACCTGTCAAATTCTTTTCCTTCCAATACCTTTAATGATGTGGCAGTATCTTTTATTTCATCATGTATTTTGTTATTAACATTTATGCCAACCCCTAAAACTAAAAATCCATAATTTATATTTATTTCGCTCAATACTCCTGATACTTTCTTATCTTTATTATCTACATTGACAATTACATCATTTGGAAATTTTATGCCTAAGTTCTTATAATTATTTTTTGAATAATATATTAATGTTTCAAGAGTGGATAATGAGCCTAAAAAGTTTAATTTACCAATGTTCTCGTTTTTACATTTCTTTTTAAATTCTTTTAAATCCAAAAGTATGGAAAAATAAAGTCCTCCAAAATCAGAATACCATTCTCTTTCAAGTCGCCCGACCCCTCCTGTCTGAACATCCGAAACAACAATTAAGTTTCTTTTTCCCTCTTTTCCTAATTTGTAGCAGTATTTATTTGTAGAATCAATTTCTTTTAAGTGAATTATGTGCCACTCCATCATATACTATCCCTATAAAATAGTTTAAAATAAGTTAATGTATATTATTGTTGCATGTCATTATTATTTTGCTACTTATTTATTGCATGTTTTATAATAACTGTTTTTATCTCGCTCATCTCTTCAACGGCATATTTTATGCCCTCTCTACCCATTCCGCTTCTTTTGATTCCTCCAAATGGCATATTGTCCCTTCTAAACGTTGGGCTGTTGTTTATAAGAACTCCGCCGTATTCAAGCTCATCTGCAAGTTTAAATGCCTTATTTATGTCATTGGTAAATACTCCTGCGTGAAGACCGTATTTTGTATTATTTACATAGCGTAATGCCTCATCCATATCTTTAATTCTAATTATAGGTAAAACTGGTGCAAAAATCTCTATTTTTGATAATATGTTATCGTGATTTACCTCCATAATTGTTGGATGAATGACGGATTTTTCCCTTTTTCCACCATACAGTATTTTTCCTCCTTCCTCAACGGACTGGTTTATTAAATTTTCCACTCTTTCAGCACTTTCAGGAGTTATTAGTGCCCCAATATCTGTTTCCCTATCCAACGGATTGCCAACCTTTAATTTTTTTGTTTCTTCAATTACTCCCTTTATAAACTCATCTGCAACTTCATCCTCAACAAGCACCCTTCCAACAGATATGCAGACCTGCCCGGAATTTAGGAATTTCCCTTTAACGCATGACTTAATTGCTTTTTTTATATCTCCATCCTTTAAAACAATCATGGGATTATTGCCCCCGAGCTCTAAGGTTATCTTTTTGAATCCTGCATTTTTTGTAATGGATTCCCCCACTTCCACACTTCCAGTAAATGAAACCATGTTTATCTTATCGTTTTTTACTATTTCATCCCCTACAACATCCCCCATTCCAGTTAAAAGGTTGAATACTCCCAAAGGAATATTTTTATTCTTTAAAACCTTTTCAATAATCTTTGTTAATTCAATTGCTGCCATTGGAGCCTTTGCTGATGGATGAAGAACTAAGCTATTTCCCGTAGCTATTGCAGGAGCTACCTTATGGGCTATTAAATTCAATGGAAAATTGAATGGAGCAATTGCTCCAATAAGTCCCACCGGCTCCCTTTTTGTTAATATGATGCCGTTTTCCAATGGTATTGTTTCCCCCCTGAGCTCCTTTGCATAAAATGCTGCAAATTTAAATGTGCCGATAGTTCTATCTACTTCAATTATGGACTGCCTTATCGGTTTTCCAGCATCTACGGATATAATTTTTGCTAATTTTTCCTTATTTTTCTGTATTTCTGATGCTATATTCATCAAAATGCTGTATCTGGTTGATGGGGGCAGATTTTTCATAACTGGCTTATGCTCCTCCGCTATTTTAATAGCTTCTTTTGTCTCTTCTCTGCTTAATGAAGTGATACTCCCAATGGTTTCAAGAGTGTATGGATTTATTACTTCTAAATCCTCCCTTAAAATCCATTCTCCGTTTATGAACATATTTTCACCACCATTTCATTTTTTATATTATTTTAAATTTTTTTATCCCATACTTTTTTATTTTATTTTTTATTTTATTTTTATACACTCATTTTATTATATTATAATTTTATTTTTATTAAAGTAATATTAATTATATATTTACTGTGACTATACTAATATAAAACTAATCAACTTACTATCAAAATAAAATGTGATACCATGCTTGCGATTCTTAAACTTGGCGGAAGTATTTTGTGCGATAAGAACATTCCTTTTTCTATTAAATGGGATAATTTAGATAGAATTTCTATGGAAATAAGAAATGCTATTGATAGCTATAACAATAACAATGATAAATTGAATTTAATCATCATACACGGTGGAGGTTCTTTTGGTCATCCTGTCGCAAAGAAATATCTAAATAAAGATAAAAATAATAATAAAAAAGAATTTTACAACATGGAAAAGGGATTTTGGGATATTCAAAAAGCCATGAGAAAGTTTAACAATATAGTAATTGACAGCCTACATGATTACGATATTCCAGCAGTTTCAATACAGCCTTCTTCATTTATAGCATTTGATAAAGGAGAAATCCATTTTGACACTTATGTCATAGAAGGCATGATTAAAAGAGGTTTAATTCCTGTAATTCACGGCGATATAGTATTAGATGGTGAGAGTAATTATAAAATATTTTCAGGAGACCACGCACTGCCTTATTTGACAAAAAAATTAAAACCAAATCTAAGCCTTCATGCCTCCGATGTAGATGGAGTTCTTGATTCCAACAAAAACGTAATTGAAAAAATCAATTCAGAAAATATTAACGATATTTTAAAATATTTAAAACCATCTGATAAAAACGATATTACAGGTGGAATGTATTTAAAAGTCATGGAATCTTATAACTCAGGCATTAAAACAATAATCTTCAATGGAAATAAAAAAGGGAATATATATAGTGCATTAACTGGGGATGTAAAGGGAACGGAAATTAATTGATAGAAAAGTAAATAAAAACGATATATAATTAAAAATAATATAAAAATAAAAAAATATAAAAAAAATAAAATAAGAAGAATTTAATAAATAAAAATAAGAATTAAAAGTTATTTCCTTTTTTTAATCTTTACAAAGTCCCCTAATGTGAATTCATTCCTTGAAGAGCAAGTATTGTATTCCTGTTCGCCCTCTTCATATAAGGTAATATTTAACTCTTTTTCCAATCTCTTCACATACTTTTCCTCTGGTTCCAGTTCGTTTCTTTCAATTTTGTGAAGTGTTGATTCCTTAATACCTACTCTTTTTGCCAGTTCTTTTAAATCCATGCCTTTTTTCATCCTAGCCTCTTTTATAACATCTCCATAATCTTCTACTATCATTTTTAAGCTATCAAATAAATCTCTTTTAGGTCGCCTAATGGTCTTTTTTGTCTGAGGGGCTCCTCTTCCAAGAAATTTTTTAGGTTTTCTTGAATAACTCTTTGGAGATACTCCAAATTTAGCACATTCATCACATACCTGCATTTCTACACCTTCTATTTTTACAGTTCTGAGTTTATTAACTTCTTTTCCACATAATTCACACTGCATAATATACTCACCTAATCAAATAATAATATAAATCTACTAAATATAATAATTATATATATTAAAATTTTTAAAATATTAAAGTTTAAAATAACAATTGGTATTTATAAACCATTACATATATATATCTTCATTGATTTATTAATAATTATAATTATTATCTATTCATCATATTAATTTAAATTACATTATGATTATAATTTACATGGAGGTATATCTTATGGTATTTCCAAGCTACGAGAACGACGATGTTGAAGAGAAAAATGAAATAAATATTGAAGAATTTAAGGAAAAGACATATATTGCTGAGTTAGAGAGTAAAGTATTAAGGATGGAATTAGAAAATAAAGATTTAAATAGGGAAAATGCACAGCTAAAAAAAGAAAACGAAATTCTTAAAAGAGAATTAGATAAACTCAGAATTCCACCATTAATACTTGGAACAGTAATTGACAAAGTAAATGATAGAAAGGTAGTTGTAAAGAGCTCAACAGGTCCAAGTTTCCTTGTAAGCATCTCACAGTTCGTAAATAAAGATGAGATTGTTCCAGGTGCAAGGGTCTGTTTAAATCAGCAAACTCTGGCTGTTGTGGATGTTTTGCCTAAGGAAAAAGATTATAGGGCAATGGCAATGGAAGTTGATGAGAGGCCAGATGTATCATTTAGCGACATAGGGGGATTGGAAGAACAGATAAAAGAAGTTAAGGAAGTTGTAGAACTTCCATTAACACACCCCGAATTATTCGAAAAAGTGGGCATTGAACCTCCTAAGGGGGTTTTATTATATGGACCTCCGGGAACAGGTAAAACCCTTCTTGCAAAGGCAGTTGCGCATGAAACTAATGCATCATTCATAAAAATTGTTGGTTCAGAGCTCGTCAAAAAATTCATAGGAGAGGGGGCAAAACTTGTAAGGGATGTATTCAAGTTAGCCAAGGAAAAGGCACCATGTATCATATTTATTGATGAAATAGATGCAGTAGCAAGCAGAAGAACAGAGTCATTAACTGGTGGGGATAGGGAAGTTCAGAGGACACTCATGCAACTTCTTGCTGAAATGGATGGATTTGAATCAAAAGGCGATGTAAAGATTATAGCTGCTACAAACAGACCCGATATACTGGATCCAGCTATATTGAGACCAGGTAGATTCGATAGAATAATCGAGGTTCCTGCACCAAGCGAAGATGGAAGATTAGATATCTTAAAAATCCATACAAAAAACATGAATTTAAAGCATGTGGATTTAAAAAAGGTAGCAGAAATGACAGAAGGTTGTGTTGGTGCAGATTTAAAAGCAATATGCACAGAAGCGGGTATGTTTGCTATAAGGGACGGAAGAGAATATGTAACGATGGACGACTTCCTAACTGCCATTGAAAAAGTATGGGCTAAAAAGAGAGATAAAACAAACACAACATTGCATGTGATGTATGCTTAAATATGCAAATTAATAAAATAAAAGGTTCTAATACTTAACTTTTCTATTTATTCTTTTATTTAATATTATTTTTGGCATTGATATTTTTTATTATGTTTTTTATTTTTTAAAACATAGGAGATAGTATGAAAATAGGAATAGTTGGAGCAGGATTAGGCGGTTTATTGGCAGGAGCATTACTTTCAAAAGAAAACGAAGTGGTTATTTATGAAAAATTGCCCATTGTTGGTGGAAGATTTACAAATATTGAATATAAAGGATATAATCTTACCACAGGAGCTCTACATATGATACCACATGGAGCCGATGGATATTTGGCACAACTACTTAAAAAAGCAGGATGCAATGTTAATATAGTTAATTCCAATCCTGATGGGCTTTTTAGAGTAAATAAAAAGAATCATCCATATAAGAATATATTTAATCTCGTAGGATTGAAGGATAAGATAAAAGGTCTAAAAATGGCCGCCAACTTGAAAATTGGGAAGGTGGATAAAGATATATCATTTGGAGAATTTTTGGAAGACATCCCTCTGGCATTGGATATAGGGAACTCATTTACAGGCTGGGCTTTAAGTTTAAACGCCTACGATACTCCAATGGAAGAAATACTCGAAATAACTAAAAATTATCATAAATTTGGAGGTCCCGGAATACCAATTGGTGGATGTAAGGGCGTAATAGATGAACTAATATGTGTAATAAAAAACAACAATGGAAAGATAATTACAAATCATGCTGTTAAAAAGATAGAAATTGATGATAAATGTTATATTAACCCAGGGGAAAATGATGGAGAAAATGAAGAAGAATTCGACATAGTAATAAGCAATTTATCTCCAAAATTAACAGAAAATATATCCAATGTAAAAATAATAAAAGAAAAAGAACCTATTCCATCAAAAGGTATAAAGGTATCCATAGGATGTAAAGAAAAATTTATAGAGCATAATGGTGTTTTATTTACCCCGGAGTGTGAGAGAATAAACGGTTTAAACTGTCCATCAAATGTTGATAAAAACCTTGCGAAAAAAGGATATAATTTAATAATGGCTCATGCGACACAGATTAAAGATAATGTTAAAAATGAAATAGATATTGTTTTAAATGATATAGAACGGTTATTCAGCGAAAATAATATAAGTAATTATGAAATCCTCCATATTCAAACATACAGAGATGAAATACCTGTGAATCATGCTTCAAATGGAACAGATTTAAATCCTATTGTCAATGATAAACTATATCTTGTTGGAGATGGGGTTAAAGGGAAGGGAGGAATTGAAGTTGAAGGCGTAGCTTTAAGTGTTTTAAAGGTTGTTAGTGAGATTAACAAAATAAAATAGTAAATAAATGAAATAAATATAAAATAAAATAATAAAATTAACATAAAATAAAAAATAAAATAAATAAAAATAAGAAATAAAAAATAAAAGAAGGAAAAAATATGGAATATTTCAAAGATGATAAGGAAATAGTATTTGGACCTGTTCCATCAAGAAGACTTGGAAAAAGTTTGGGAATAAACAACATCCCAAATAAATTTTGTAGTTATGACTGCGTATACTGCCAAGTGGGAAGAACGCTAAATAAAACCATAGAAAGACAGGCCTTTTATAAGGTAGAGGATATAATTCAATCCGTTGAAAAAAGAATAATCAATCTAAAAAATAGAAATGAGAAAATTGATTATATTACATATGTCCCAGACGGAGAACCTACCCTTGATATTAATCTAAAAAAAGAAGTTGAGGAGTTAAAAAAATTAAATATTCCCATTGCCATAATCACAAATACCTCCTTAATGTATAGGGAAGATGTCAGAGAGGATTTAATGGATTTTGATTTAGTTTCTTTAAAAATAAATGCTGTTGATGGAGAGCTCTGGAAAATCATTGATAGACCTCATGATGAGCTAAACTTAAAAGACATTTTAAATGGGATTTTGAAGTTTAAAAAAGAGTTTAAGGGAAAAATAATAACCGAAACCATGCTATTGGATGAAATCAACTACACTGATGAAGTAATAATGGATACTGCAAAATTTTTAAAGAAATTATCCCCAAATAAATGTTATATAAGCATCCCTATAAGGCCCCCCGCTGAAAAAATCAAACCTGCAAATGAGGAAACTATAAACAGAGTATTTCAAATATTCTCCAAAATCATAGGATTGGATAAAGTTGAGTATCTAATAGGTTATGAGGGCAACGAATTCGCATATTCTGGAAATATTGAGGAGGATTTGCTGTCCATTACTTCTGTTCATCCTATGAGGAAGGAAGGTGTTGAAGAATTATTAAAAAAAGCCGGTGCTGGCTGGGATATTGTGGATAAATTGATAAAAGAGAATAAATTGATAAAATTAGAATATGATGACAATATATTTTACATGAGAAAATTAAAAAGTAGATTATAAGAAAAAGCATTATTATTTTTTTATTTTAAAATTAACAGGTGCATCTATTTTTAATTATTATTATAGTAATTAGATAATGGTTTATTACTTCAAAAATTATAAAATTCCATAGGATTTTATGGCTCACATTCATTTCATCAGGTGATGGATGGTTATCTATATAACATAAATATTTAAATAAAATAACCAATTAATAGTTATTTGGTGGTAAAATGAATATTGTTCAATCGTATATTGCTGATGAAAAAGGGAACATTAAAGGAGTCATTTTAGATTATAAAGTATTTAAAAAAATTGAAGAATTAATATTAGATTATGGACTTTTGAAGGCAATGGAAGAGGTAGAAGATGAAGAGGAAATTGATTTAGAGACGGCTAAAAAGTTATTAGAGTAGTGGGATAATGGAAGTATATTTTAAAAAATCTTTTATTAAAGATTTAAAAGATTTGCCTAAAAACATTCAAAGAAAAATTAAAAAATTAGTTTTTGATGAAATTCCAAATAAAAATAGTTTATCTGAAATTTCAGAAGTAAAAAAGTTAAAAGGGGCAGAGTATTACTATCGAATTAGAATGGGAGATTACAGAATTGGTTTTAAATATGAAAATGGGAAAATTATTTTTTATAGAGCTCTACACAGAAACCAGATTTACAAAAGATTTCCATGATTTTTATTAAGTTTAACATTAAATTATTCCAAAGATTATAAAACTCTTCGAATTTTAGAGCTCACCTTCATTTCATTCAGATGATGGATGGTTATCCATTAAATAAATAAGGAATTAGGAAACCTATTGCCGTATAAATACTTTACTATTCAATTCAAATCGATATATATATATATATATAGGTGTTTTCATTTATTAATAACATGAAAAAAATGAAAAATTATATATGGAATAAAGAAAATATTAAAACACTCTTTAAAAGTATTTAGGAAAAATGAAAAAAGGTTGGCGATGATGAACATGTGCCAGATGTTCGGAGCCAACCCTTTGGCTGTGATGAACCTTTATGGGTTCTGAGCCTAATGCTTATCTCAATTCACACCATAAGAGGTGCAAAATATGAATATGTCAAAAAACTTACTTAAAGGTTTCGCTGCTGTGGCTATGCTTTGCATGGT
>NZ_WAKW01000071.1 GCF_015523155.1 Methanothermococcus sp. | reverse complement strand
ATTTGTAATTAAATCACATCCACAGGCTTCTTTGTTATTCTGAGCAAATTCTGCAAATGGTTCCAAATAATCCATATCTCCATTTAAAGCTGCTGTAATTACATTAACTATTAATTCTGGTGATGGTGGGCATCCAGGAATTGCCAAATCAACTTTTATTACATCCCCAATTGCAGTATATGATGCATGCGTTGGTTTTGACATTTGTCCCCCTCTACAATACCTCAGGACACCTCCGGTTGATGCACATGCTCCCAGTGCAATCACGATTTTTGCTTTTTCCCTAGTTTCAAGAATATCCTTCATGGAATGGTTATCATCTAAACAAACCCCTCCTTCCACAAGTGCAATATCTATATTGTCTGGAATATTCCTTTCAATTAATATTTTATCATCAGTTTCTTTTATTTCGGTTTTTTCATCCATTAATGTTAATGAATAAACTAAATCTATATTATCCAAAATGTCCAAAAGCTTTTCATAAGTATCCGTTAAGGATATTAAACATCCAGTGCACCCACTCATGTGGATATGTGCCACCCTGACCATTTTTTCACCTCATTATATACAATATTAATCAATATAAATATTTTAAAGTTGTAATTCCTCTAAAACCATATTTACTGCGTTATTGATTGATTTTTTTACTTCTTTTGATAATTCAAGACATATATCTGGTGCGGTCATGTTTTTTATTTGGCATCCAATAACTACAACATCAATTTTGTATTTTTCATTAAGTTCATTTAACATTCCTGCAAGTGGCATGTCATGGGCATCTACCCGATATTTCTCAATATTTGGTAAATCCTTAGGGTGTAGTTTTATCAATTCCCCAGCTTTCAAACCGTATTCTATTGCATCTATTATTACAATCTTTTTTATTGGTGTATTTTCATCAATTAAAGACAGTATAAAGTGAGATGCACCAGTTCCCGCATCTATTATCTCTATTTTATTGGAATTCAAGATTGGATTTTTTTCTTTCATTTTATTTAATTCATTTATTACCGTATATCCAAATCCATCGTCTCCAAATAATATATTTCCACATCCAAGAACTAGAACTTCTTTATTTAGGTAATTGGGCATATTCCACCTTAATTAGTTATTTATCGAATTTTATTACTTTTAATTACTTTATTTTGTTAGTTATTCATTTTTATCTACTGGATGAATTTTTCATCAACTGTTTTGTTATCATAATCCTTAACAATCATGTGAGTTGCACAGGAAACGCACGGGTCATAAGCCCTAACAACATGTTCTGCAAACTTATAATGGCTTCCTTCAATTGCTTTACCAATTAATGGAATATTCCATGTTGTAGCGACAATTGCGTTGTAGTATGTTATCCTTCCGTTTTTATCAATTGAAGCTTGATGGGTGTTGTGTCCCCTTGCTGCTTCATGAACACCTAATCCTATTTTTTCACCATCTCCAATTACTGGTTCATCCGATAGGGTTTTCCCATTTACATTTAATTCATCAATAATTTCCAATGCCCGCTTAACATGGACAATCATTTCATAAGCCCTTGCTACATGTATAGCCATAGCTCCCTTTTCCTTAAAATCAAAGAATTTGTTAAATCTCGCTCTGGGTCCAACCTCTGCCAATCTTCCATTTAAAGTAGGAATTGTTGTTGATGCCTGAATTGCCACATCTCTATCATAGACATCAAACGGAGTATATTCTACGACATTATCTTGGTCAATCTTTGTTCTATCCCCATAGGTGGGGTGGGTAGCTATGTATCCAAAATCGTGGTATCCGAGTTTTTCTGGGAGCTCTGTTCCATCAACTAATGTTTTATTTTCGAATATTGGAATTAAATAATCTATCTGTTCCTTTGCAAGTTTTTCATATTCTTTGCATTTGTAGTATATTTTTGATTTAACACTTTCTGTAATATTCTTTGCCATCCCTCCAATCATTATATTTGGTGGATGTATTGCTTCACCTCCTACAACATCGCAGATATACTGTCCTACTTTTCTCATTGCTTGAACTCTCTTGATGAACTCAGATTTATCCTTTTCAGGCACGAAATCAGGCGAAATTAAGAATTGGTGAAGTGGATGAGAATGCATTTTGTTTCCAATTCCGAGTAATTCCCTTAACAATAGTCCATCCTTTGGAGGAGTAATGTTGCAGGCATCTTCAATTGCCTCAGCTGATGAAATTCCATGTGCAGCTTGACAGATTCCACAGAATCTCATCACAGCAAGCGGTGCGAATTCCGCTGGTTTTCCAACTAAAAATTTTTCAAAACCCCTTACTGGTGTTACACTTAAATAGGCTCCTTTTTCTACAATTCCTTCATCATCTATTTTTAAAACTAGTTTTGTATGGCCTTCATGCCTTGTTGTTGGATTTATTTCCACAATTTTCCCCATGGAATCACCACATATATTATATTAAAATAATTAATATATTATTTAATTAGTTAATTGATATTTAAAAAACTAATATATATATTATTAATTATAATATATTTAAAATACTGTTATTTATTCAAAATAGAAAGATATATATATTAAAACAAAAATCCGAGTTTATATGATTTAAATAATACTAATTAAATAAAAATAATATTAAATGTTCTTTTTTTGTAAAATATTATTAAAATTATTAAAAAATTTTTAAATAAACTTAAATAGTTTAAATGATTTTAAATGACTATATAAGTTTTACTATTTGATTTTAAATATATTATTATATATATTACAAACTTTAAAATCAGTATTAGATTATGTAATAAACATATTAACATTTTTAATAGGTGATAAAATGTCCGACTGGGAACCAAAAATAATAGGATTTTGTTGCAACTGGTGTACCTATGGTGGAGCAGATACAGCAGGAGTGGGAAGGATGCAATATCCTCCAAGTATTAGAATAATAAGAGTTATGTGCTCTGGAAGAATAGAACCATCCCTAATTTTAAAGGCATTTAGTGAAGGAGCAGACGGCGTTTTTGTTGGAGGATGCCACTTGGGAGATTGCCACTATGATGCTGGAAACTACAAATGGCAAAGAAGGGCTATGTTTTTAAAGGATTTACTTCCAGAATTAGGCATCGAACCAGAAAGATTTAGATTCGAGTGGATTTCAGCATCAGAAGGTGAAAAATTCCAAAAAACAATGATTGAGGTATATAATACAATAAAATCATTAGGACCTTTGAAATTAAAAGAAAAATTAGAAGAATAATGAAGAATAATATAATTAGATGCATAATTGATAAATGGTGATTAAATGGTAAAAATAGCAACAACCTGGCTGTGCTGTTGTTCTGGATGTCATATAAGTTTGTTAGATTTACACGAGGAGCTCCTAAATATATTGGATAAGGTTGAGCTCGTTCATTGTCCAGTTCTAATGGATGTTAAAGAAATTCCTGAGAATGTAGATATTGCATTGATTGAAGGAGGGATAAGAAATAAAGAAAACGAAGAAATAGCAAAGGAAATGAGGAAAAAGGCAAAAATAGTTATAGCATTTGGCAGCTGTGCAGGATTCGGCGGTGTTCCTGGATTGGGGAACCTATACTCAAATGAAGAGATATTGAACAAGGTCTATAAAACAACATTAACAACGGAAAACGAAAAAGGCATTATTCCAGACGAAGAAGTTCCAGAATTAACTTCAAGAGTTAAACCTCTATCAAATGTTATAGATGTGGATTTTGTTATACCTGGATGCCCTCCGGAACCTGAGCTCATAGCAAAAGTATTGACTGCACTGCTGGAAGGGAAAACTCCAGAATTGCCAAAGAATAACCTCTGTGAGGAATGTCCAAGAAAGAAAAGTAAAGAGGGAGTTTCAATTGCAACACTAAAAAGAAAGTTCAAAGGAACACCCGACCCAGAAAAATGCCTGTTAGAACAGGGATATCTATGTATGGGACCTGCAACAAGGGCAGGGTGTGGTGCAAGATGTCCAAGAGTTGGAATCCCATGTGCTGGATGTAGCGGACCAGCAGGAAATATTGTAGATCAGGGGGCAAAGATGATTTCTGCGTTGTGTTCTGATTATGGTGTTGATAAAGATAAAGAAGTAAATCCCACAATACTTCCAAAATCAATAGAGGATAAAATAGGATGTTTTTATAAATTTACGCTTCCGAGTGCTTTGATTCCTGTTAAATTAAGAAGGAATGAGTAATATAATTAATATTAAAATAATGGTGATGTAAAATGGTAAAATTATCAGTTGAACCAGTTACAAGGGTTGAAGGGCATGGGAAGATAACTGTGTCTTTTGATGAAAGTGGAAATCTGGACAAAGTTCATTTTCATGTGGTGGAGGTTAGAGGTTTTGAAAAATTTTTGGAAGGAAGATATATCGAAGATGCACCAACCTATACTCCAAGAATCTGCGGAATATGTCAAGTATCTCACCACCTTGCAAGTGCAAAAGCGGTGGATAATGTATTTGGAGTAAAAATTCCTGAAACAGCAAATCTTTTAAGAAATTTAATGCACCAAGGGGCAACAATCCACAGTCATGCACTGCATTTTTATGCCCTTGGAGCTCCTGATTTAATGTATCCAACAACAGAGGATATTTTAAAAAGAAATTTATTGGGCATAGCAAAAGAAAACCCTGAAATTGTTAAAGAAGCGATAGAATTGAGAAAAATAGGCCAAACCATTGTAAAAACAATTGGAGGAAGGGCAATCCACCCAGCCACAGCAGTTGTTGGAGGTCAGTCAAAACCATTGAAAGAAGAAGAAAGGGATGAATTATTAAAATTATCGGATAGAGCGATAGAATTATCTGAAAAATCCATAGAAATAGGTAAAAAGTTAATTGAGAATATAAAAGAAAATGATTTAATGGACATAGGGTATTTTGAATCCTACCATGCAGGTATGGTAAATGATGGAACACATGAGCTCTATGATGGAAAAATTAGGGTAGTTAATCCAAAAGGAAAAACCGAATATGAATTTGACCCTGCTGAATATACAAATTATATTGCCGAGGGAGTTAGGCCATATTCCTACTTGAAATTTCCATACTTAAAGGATAAAGGGGAAGAAGAAGGAGTTTATAGAGTAAATACCCTGTCAAGACTTAATGTTTCAGACAAAATGGCAACACCGTTGGCACAAAAATACTATGAAGAATTTATTAATGAGTTTGGAAAACCGTGCCACTATCCAATATTGTTTAATTATGCAAGATTGATAGAGCTCCTATCAAGTGCTGAAAAAACAAAAGAACTTTTAGAGAATGATAAAATTGTTGATACAGACATAAGAACAGAACCTGATGATGTAGTTGGTGAAGGAGTAGGATGTGTCGAGGCTCCAAGGGGAACTTTAATCCACCACTTTAAAACAGATGATAAGGGAATTATTAAGGATGCCAACTTGGTTGTTGCAACAGTTCAAAACAATCCTGCAATGGATATTGGAGTTAGAAAGGTTGCTGAAAAATACTTAAAAACACCAGAGGATGCAACACCACAGGTTTTAAATTACATGGAAATGGTAATTAGAGCTTATGACCCCTGTTTGTCCTGTGCAACCCATGTAATAGGTAATAATGACAGCAATCTATCACTGGAAGTGTATAAAGAAAATAAACTGGTTAAATCAATAAGGGTATAATTTACGGTTATTTATGTGAAACTTCGGCTATATTAAAAACTCAAAAGGTGTTTTACATTGGAAGGAATAAAGATTCAAGAGGATGCATGCTTAGTATGCAATGCATGTAAGGCTGTCTGTCCAACAGATGCCATAGAGATAGCCCCCTTTAAGACATGCACACTATGCATGCAATGCGTTGAAGTATGTCCAACAGGGGCTCT
>NZ_WAKW01000070.1 GCF_015523155.1 Methanothermococcus sp. | reverse complement strand
TTTTCGCTCATCTGCCTATATCAGTTGATGATGGTTATATATTCACAAATATATAAACATTTATCATGATGGAGAATGAGGATATTATAGGAGTTTTTCTACCAGATATATAAGTGTTATGCTTTGATTAGAGAAATCAAGGAAAGATGGCATAATATATCCCTTCTGCAAAATAGTATAGATGTTTTAAAATGTGGTCTTAATAAAGAGCAAAGGTATAAGTGTAAAAACTGTGAGAAATTATTTAATGATTTAACAAACATATGAACATAGATTTCCACTTAGTAAAATGATATATATCTTGGCAAACATGCCTTATGAATCCACTAAAGAGATTTCTGAAAGAACATGGTAGGGATTATAAGGCTGTTTTGAATTTCGTCCATGAAGTTCAGGAAGTATCTGGAAAGAATACACCTACATTAGAAGGCATTATATGAATGGATGAAATATATCTCCATACAGGAGACAGGAGTTTAAAAAAAAGAACCTAAAAAAAAGAAGCTCAAAAGAGGAAGAACTGCAAAATCAGGAAAACTTCCAGTAATTACCACAGTAGTTAGAAAAACTAAGAAAGTTAGATTTACAGTCTTTGAGAATCTTAAAAGGTTCCATAAGAAATTCAAAGGGAGGTTTAAGGAGTATATTCATGAAAAACTAACAGTATATACTGATGAATATTCTATATATGAACCTTCCTTACATTTAGATGATATTGTAGATTTAACAAAATTAGTTCGTAATTTTGTAGCTCATCAACTTCGTTGATGAAGAGCATGAATTCGTAAATCATTCCAAACGGGAGTTTGCCCGTGAAGATGTTCATGTTAATAGCTGTGAGACCAAACACAGCTTTTTAAGAAGTATCTTAGTAAATACCATGGGGTTAGTTTTCAATGGTTGCAGGATACTTAGACCTGATAGCATTGAAATTGAATTATAAAGAGACATGGCTATCGATATTAATATAACCTATATAAGAACATGAGCGTAATTTTATTCAAAAGGTCTATTAATATTTATTGGATTAAGTATTTAAACAGTTGTTCAATATTAGTTAAATATCATCAAAATATTTGTAGTTTTTTAAGCAATAGTATCAACCTCACTTATACTTGTATTGTTGAAATAAACCCCTAAGACCTTTCCGATAACAACTAAAAAATAAAATATTACAAAGTCCTTAACATATTCAAAAAATAAGTATTTTAAATCAAACAAATAAAAGGGAATAAGTCCTATATGGATATAGATGTAAATTGGTATAAGTGAAATTAACATATAAATAAATACTAACCCCAATACAGCAAAATATTCAATAGAAATATATTTCTTTATATTTTTTGTAGGTTTTTCTTTTTTTAGGATGTTAAAAATAACTATGGGCATTACTATCAAAAATAAAAAGTATAAAGTTGCTACTATTTTATTAGAAAGTAAGGTAATGTATATAATTAATGGAAGATACTCGAAAATTGGAAGCATAACAAAAGGATAATATAAAGGGAGTAATAATGTGGAAGTCCCATATATCCAAAAATCTAAAAAAGAATAATAACTAACATAATCTAAAATACTCATTATAAACCCTAAAATGCCCATAAAAATTATAATAACTATATTTATTTTAATTCCTACTGAAATAATTGATTTAATGTCTTTCCAATAAGGTAGAGAATTATTTTTTATAATTAGCCCTATATATCCATATATTAAGATAGGAAATGGTAGTATAGAAAATAATAAAATTATTGTCAGCTGAGTAGAGTAATAGATTTGAAATAATCCTGTAGATATTAATACCATTATAAATTGAAAAAAATAACATATAGTTAATATAATTGCTCCAATAAAGACCTTTTTTATCTCTTTGAGTGGAAATAAAATTGGCTCTTTTATATAATTTTTTATAAAAGTTTCAATACTTTTAAAACTCATACATATCATCCTCAAAAAATAAAATAAAAAATTAAAATTTAAAATTATCCAATAATAAGTTCTTGATGTAATGGATTAGACCACAAAAGAAAACTCCCAATATTTTCCCAACTACCTATTGCTCTATCTCATGGATAAGGATATATAGTATAAAATGGAAATCCTACACTAGTATTCACATATTTATTTTTTATTAAATTTACACCTCCACCATAACAATTTGGATATCCTACATATTTCCATTTATTTTCATTTGGGTAGTATGAGTGTTTCTAAAATGAGCAATATTTTATATATTAAATATAATAAAAATATGTAGCGAAAATTTTATACGAGAATATATAATATTGGAGGTTTTTGATAACATTATAGAAAGTATAGAAT
>NZ_WAKW01000069.1 GCF_015523155.1 Methanothermococcus sp. | reverse complement strand
TTATAAATAACATAGATGAAAATTTACCAAAAGAATTAAAAGAAGGCAAGATTAAAAGATATATAGAGCCATTTGTTGGTGGAGGGGCTGTTCTTTTTTATCTTTTACAAAAATATGAATTTAAAGATGTAATTATAAATGATATTAATGAGGATTTAATTTTAGTTTATAATGTTGTAAAAAATGATGTCGATAGTTTAATTAATGAGTTATCTCAAATTAAAGAGGAATTTCTATCATTTGGATAATGAAGATAGAAAGAATTTTTATTATATGATGAGAGATGAATTTAATAAATCAAAAGATAAAGAGGATCTTATCAAAAGAGCCTCATACTTTATATATTTAAACAAAACTTGCTATAATGGTTTATATAGAGTTAATAAAAAAGGAGAGTTAAATGTTCCTTATGGGAGGTATAAAAATCCAAAAATATTTGATGAGAATAATTTAAAACAGGCTTCAAGATTATTAAAGAATGTAAAAATTTTATGTGGGGATTTTGAGATAATAGGTGATTATGCTAATGAAAATAGTTTTGTGTATTTTGATCCACCCTATAAACCATTAAATAAAACCTCATCTTTTACTTCATACACAAAATATAATTTTGCAGATGATGATCAAATAAGATTGGCAAAATTTTATAAAAAGTTGGATAAAAGAGGGGCCAAATTAATGTTAAGTAATTCCTACGACATTGAATTTTTTGGAAAATTATATAATGAATACAATATAAAAGAGATAACAGCTAAAAGAATGATTAACTGTAAAGGGGACAGAAGAGGAGATATTTTTGAGTTATTAATCATGAACTATTAAAATATTAAATTAGGCGATATTGTGAATAAAGAATTTAAAAATGATGAGAAATATCCAGAATAGGATCCAGATAATCCAAATGTAAAGCCTGGAATTCCTACGTGGAGTAGAGAATTTGGAAATATTAAAATAGAATTTGATAAAGGTACTAGAACTTGTTATTATCACAGACAAAAACTAAAAAAGGATGATGTTGCATGTGGTAATTATATAATAGAAATTACATACGAAAGTAGAAAATGGGAAAAAAAGAATATTGGCGATTGTGAAGCTTGGAAATGGTTAGTTAGTATAAACTCAAAGGAAGATGTTGATAAGTTCTTATGTCATTTATGTAAAATACTTCAAATGAAAGTAGATGATGATGTTTTAAAAGAATATTTGAAGGAGGATTTTTTAAAACTTCATTTAAAACTTTGTAGTTTTGGTCAATAATACTTAAAAATGGAAGGCAGTATATTATTTTCATATCGATATTTTTTTCAGTTTTTATCCGATTTGACAATTTTAGGGCAAAATTAAAAATAGTAAGAGTCTTTCCAATTCCTGTTGGAGCGTTAATGTGTATATTTTCTGACTTAAATCTAAATTATACACTTTATTTGAAATCTTATAAAATATTTCGGTTCTTAGATTGTCTATTGGTTTGATTTTAGGTTTATTTTCAATATAATCAATAATATCAGTTGGGATTTCACTAAAACCTTGGTTTTCGAAATCAATGGATTGTCTGAATTTGCTGGATAGTTGTTAGAAGTTTGTCTAAATATGGCATCCTCTTTATCTGATGATATTAATAGGGAAAATAAATATTGATATAAATAATACGCTTCAATTTTCATTTCATCGTTGGTTTCATATTTTAGTTCATCACAAAGATACTCCAATTCTTCAACTTCTGAAATGAGTTCCTCAAAATTACAATTCAATTTTGGGAAATTATTCTCATCCAAAATGCTGTTTATAAAATTAATATTTAGTGATTTAAATTGTTTCTTTAAAATGTTTTTTTATTTCTTTCAGTGTTTCTTCATCTAATTTGTCAAGTAAATAATCCATTATTAAATATTTTAGATAATACATTTTTAACTTGGATAAACTATCTGGAAGTGTATTTATTATAGCTTTTACATCTGAAATTTCCCTCTTATCCACATACTTGGAAAATTTTTCAATGCAATCGTTGATTTTCACATTTAGATAACAATCAACTACAATATCCCAAAATGTGCTGTCCTTGTAATTTTCAAGTGGTTTATCCCTTAAAATATATTTTTGGAGCTCCTTAATTCTCTTTGAAGTTATCCTTGATAACTCACTTGTGAGCATACTTGGAATTTTTATAGATTCAGTTTTTCCTTCTATTTCAGAGTATATTTCCTAAATTTCTTTAACCTTCCTAAAATTCCCCTTAGAAAATACTATAAGAACTCTCCAACTTTAAGTAATAAACTGCATCATCATAATTTCCTTCTTCTTTTTTTAAGGCTTTTTTAATATATGTCTTCATTTTCACGGGAGCTCATGCTATCACTCTGTAATTTTATTCAAATCAGGGTTTTCATTCAATAGTCGTTGGTAGCTGATACACGATAACACTCACATTATCCCTTGTCTCTTCTAATGCGGTGTTTAATAGTTCATTTACAATATCTATTGGATTATCGTTATTATTTACAATTTTTAAAATATCCTCCTTACTAACATAATCATGTAATCCATCGGAGCTCATCAACAACACATCACCATTAATTAAATCCCATTCGTAATCATCTATTTTAAATTCATCCAGCCCCAATGCTGAGGTGATAATATTTTTCATTGGATGATGTCTTGCATCCTCTTCTGAAATATGTCCCTCATCAATCAAAGCCTGAACTAATGAATGGTCTTTTGTTCTATGGATAATTTCCCCATCTCTAATTAAATAAGCCCTGCTATCTCCACAGTTTGCTATAATACATTTATCTCCTTTAATTATTGCCGTTGTTAATGTAGTCCCCATTCCTTCCTTATCACCAATAGCATTTTCTTTTATTTTGTTATGTGCCTCATGGTATGCTTTTTGTAGGAGCTCCTTTATTTCATCAATTGATAAGTTTTCATTGTATTTTTCAATAATTATTTCTTTTAGGATATTTACTGCCATCTCTGATGCTATTTCCCCTGCATTATATCCCCCAATTCCATCTGCAACTGCTAATAGGTAAATATCTTTTATTTTTTCAATCAATATGTAATCTTCATTATTTGACCTATTTCCTTTGTGGGATATGCCGTAGGCGTTATCTACTTTAAGAATGATATTATTACGGTCAATATTTTCAGTGGATTCTGACTCTGGAAGTTCAATAGGTTCAATTTTTGATATTTCAATATCTACGGTTTTTTCTTCTGGAATTTCTATTTTATATTCGCTCTTTTTCTCATTGCCTATGTTGTTCTCTTCATCCATTGTATCATAGTAATTTCCACTATCGTCAATATTTGGTTCAGTAGGAATTTTATGATTTTCTTCCTCAATATCATCATTTTTATTCTTACCAAATCCAATTTTTTTTAGCCCCTCCTTGATGATTTTTTTTAGTTCCATACTCTCACCACCTAAAAAAGTATTTATTAAAAATAGAAAATTACTTCCATTCCCTCTTAATCCTATTCAATAAAACTTCAAGTTTTTCTGCGGTATCTCTTCCAAGTGGGATGCCTTCTTTTATTCTATATTCTATTTCGTTTATTGCTCCGTTTAATTCTGCTCTGTTTTCTTCTGATTTAATATAATCTTTTAAAGTATCCAATACATCCAATAAACCAACCTTATCATTTGCCTTAGCACAGTTTAAGGCAAGTTTTGTTGTTGAATCAATTAACTCCCTTGTTAATTTTTCAATCTCTCTTTTATCTGTTGATTTCTTAATTAATTCTGTGGTTTTAGTTAATGTCTTTTTAAGTTCTTCTTTCTCTTTGTTTAGTTTTTCTAAGGAAGTTAAAGCGTTTAAAAACTCATCTATTGATTGGAATCTATCTTCTTTTTTCTTTGCTAAGAGTTTTTCCAATAGTCCATCGAATATTTTCAATTTAGGATTAATTTTTGATGGTGATAAGGGCTTTTTATCTGGATTTACGATTTTTAAAGATATTTGAGTTGGTGAAGTTCCTTCGTAAGGTAGTTTCCCAGTTAGTAATTCATAGAATAAAACCCCCAACTGATAAATATCGGTTCTTTTATCTGTTTTGCTATAAATCTCTTCATCTATTTGCTCTGGTGCTGAGTATAGTAATGTTAATGCCTTTGTGGTTGTAGCTGTTGATGATTTTGCCCCTATTTTAGCCAAACCCCAATCGGTTATTTTTGGGACTAAATTTGAAGTTAGTAGTATGTTGGATGGTTTAATATCTCTGTGGATTATGTTTTTGTCGTGAGCGTGTTTCAACCCTTCTGCCATTTGTTTTATTAGTTTAATTGCCTCTTTTGGATTTACTGGTTTTGGATAACCGTCTAAATCTTTT
>NZ_WAKW01000068.1 GCF_015523155.1 Methanothermococcus sp. | reverse complement strand
TGCCATGGGAATTGGAACTTTAATAGTATTCATAGCCATGGTATTGGTTGCAGCAGTTGCAGCAAGCGTATTAATTAACACAAGTGGATTCTTACAACAAAAGGCATCATCCACAGGTAAAGAAAGCACAGAACAGGTTGCTAGTGGATTACAGGTATTGCAAGTTATGGGAATGCATAACAATTCCAACATCAACAAAACAGCAATATATGTTTCACCAAACGCTGGAAGTTCCCCTATTGATTTAAGTCAGGCTGTTGTTATGCTAAGTGATGGCTCAACTAAACTTGTAGCCAAATACAACTCATCTGATTATAGCAGTTTAACAGGTGGTGGTTCAATATTTAGTGATAGTATTTGGAACAATATATCAAACACGAAATTTGGTATTGTAGTAATTCAGGATGCAGATGGCTCATGTAAGAGTTCTACACCTGTTATCAACAAAGGAGATATTGTAGCAATTGTATTAAACACAACGGGATTAAACATGGGTCCAAGGTCAGATATAACAGGTACAGTACAGCCAGAATTCGGAGCTCCTGGTGTGATTTCATTCACAACACCTGCAACATACCTGAATAATTCAAAGGTAGTGCAACTTCAATAAATTATTTATTTAATTTTCTTTTTTGAGGTGAATTTATGCTAAAATTCCTTAAAAACAAAAGGGGTGCTATTGGTATTGGAACCTTAATTATATTTATTGCCTTAGTATTGGTTGCAGCAGTTGCAGCGGCGGTTATTATAAACACAGCTGGAAAATTACAACACAAAGCATCCACTGTTGGTCAGGAAAGCACAGAACAGGTGGCAAGTGGTGTTCAGGTTCTCAAAGTTTCAGGATATGCAGACGTTAATTCTACGGATTCTTTTATAATTATAAACAAGACATCCAACGAGACTATAATAAACAACTCTAAATATCGAAGTATATTGGAATACCCCCAATATAATCGTATAAAAGGTATAGCTATATTTATAGGACCCAATATTGGTGATGATATAGATTTATCTTCCACAATAATTACGCTATCAAATGAAGATAAAAAGGTATCATTGGTGTATTCAGGTGTTATCAAATATGCAGATACAAACGGTACAGAGAATATATTTAATGGACTAGTTCTTAACGGAGCTAACGACTCAGTTAATACCACTATGATTAATACCTCTGAAGGAGAGCATGTCAATGGAAGTTATGTTGTAATTAGAAATTCAGATGAAGTTACCGTAGGAAAGGATGGATGGGTACTAAACAATGTGCCTAAATTTGGAGTAATCGTTTTACAGGATGCTGATAAATCCACATACGGAGCTCATCCTACGATTAACTATGGTGATAAAGTTATACTTACAGTAAATACAGGAGTCATATTTGAGCCAGGTGTGGCTACAAGAGAAAAAATATTTGGTGAGGTAATACCAGAATATGGAGCATCAGGAATAATTGAATTTAGAACACCATCGGTATTTGGTAGTAAAATAGTGGCTCTTCAATAACAGGTGAAAAAATGCCAAATATATCTGAAATAATTGATGAAATAAAAAAAAAATAGCATTTGGTAAAAAGAAAGGAGAGGATAATGAAAAAGCTCTGGAAGATGAATTCATGCTCGATGAAGATGATATGTATGAATCGGGAGATGAATTAGTGGCTGCAAATGAGGAGCTTCTTGCTAAAATTGGAGAGCTTGAATCAAGATTTCCAAAAATAGAGATGATGATTACAAATTTAAGAAAGGAAAATGAAACCCTAAGGGAGGATATAAATAAAATAAATGAGAACTTTCAGGACATAATGGCACTTTATGAAGTGGTCTCAAATCAGGTAAATCCATTTATAGGTATTTCAAAGATTACTGCAACCAGCATAGAAAAAATGGAGAGATTGGAATATGAAGCAAACAACCTTAGAAAAAAAGTTGATGAGTTGCAAAAAGATGTTGTAATTCTTGCAGATATATATCTAAAACAGCATGATATCGATTTAGATGATGTTATTAATAATATACTTGCAGAAGAAGAAGTCTCCAAAGTAATATTAGGAGAGGGTTCAAATGGTTAGTGAAACAGAACTTTATTCTTCCTCAATGGAAGATTACTTAACCGAGGATGAATTGGAGGAATATCTAGAAAATTTAAAAACCAAAATTCCTTCTTTCATTGTTGAATTATTAAAAAATAATTTGAAAAATAGAAAATTAACAAAAAATCAATTAGATAGAATAGTGCATAGAGTCACTGATCTTTATTTGGGTAAAAAACCAGAGGATAAAAAAGCAGAAGAATTAGCCACTAAAATAAATGAGTTGAGTAATAAATTAGATGCATTAATGAAAGTCGCGGCAATATCTTCTGCAACAAAGGTATCTGAAAATATTAAAAATGAATTAATTAATTTGGAAGAAAATGTAGGGACGGAGCAGGAGAAATCGGAAGAGGTAGTAGAAATCAATGAAAAAGCAGATGTAATGAAGGAAGAAAAGAAAGAAAGTAAGATAATTACAGAAGAGTTGGATGTGGAAGAATACAAACCTGAAGAATTGAAAACCCCTGAAATCGAGAAAAAAGAGGAAGAACATATTGTAGAGGAAATAAAAACTGAAAATTCAAAAAATGTTCCGATTATTGGAGAGGAGGTCATTGATATGCCAACCGATTTAACAGGAGTGCATGATAAAAAATATAATCTTGAAGAATTACCTGAGGATACATTATCTACTATGTTGGTCTTTAAATGGCTTGAATTTTTAATAAGTAGAGTTGGATTGAGTAATTTAATTGATATTTTAGATTACTATTATAACTTGGGGTGGATATCTGAAAATGTGGTTAATAGATTGATAAAAATATCAAAAAACATGAAATACCTCAATGAAGAATTCAGGAAGCCCATGGATAAGATGATATCAGAAGATCATATCGTTTCCTTACTTTATATTGAAAAATTAGCAGGTAGGCCAATACCCGTAGATGAATTAGAAAGTATGGATAGGGAAATAAACAGAATAAGAAAATGGGCAGAAGAATTGCAAAGTGTATAAATCTAAAATATTAGGAGGGATTTTTATGGATACATCGTCGTTATCTTCAATATTATTTGAGGCACATAAACCAGCTAAATTGAAAGAGATTCCAGAGGACCCTATGTCAATAATATTTACTTTCAAATGGTTAGAATATTTGTCAGAACGAGTAGGTTATTCAAATATTGCCGATATATTGGAATTCTACTATAATTTAGGCTGGCTGTCTGATAAAGCAGTATTGGGTTTATTAAAATACTTAAAAGGAATTAAAACAGGAAACGAAGAAATAGACGAACCTTCTGGTAATCTTACGATTGCTGACCACTTAGTTTCACTATTATTTATAGAAAGATTGAATGGTAAAAAAATATCAAGTGAATTGCTCGATAGAATAGAATGGGAAATAAGAAGAATAAAAAAGGGGGTTGAACAATACTATGGGGTTTAGTTCAACTGCTGGTTTGATAATTATATTATCCACAGTATTGGTTTGTTCCATATATATTTATAGTTCAGCTGATTTGAATGCCGTTAAATTAAATAACGCATATTCTGAATATATAGATAATTTAAACAATAAAGCACATGAAAAATTGGTAATAACATCTGTGGTGAATTCAAACAACACTCTATATATTACAGTTTTAAATAATGGTTCATTAACTCTTGAACCACATAAATGGACTATAATGTACAACGGTAACCCAAAAAGTTTTGAAGTCAATCCAGATGTGATGTATTTAACTCCACTGAATAATATTACAGTTATAATAAATGCCACTACTCCAGCAAGAATATGTGTGGTTTCGGATTATGGAAATATGTATTATTATAATTTGAATTAGCATTACATATTTTTAAATTTTTATGTTTTATTTAATCGTTAGGTGATTTAATGGCTTCCAATGTGTTCTCAGAAATAATTATATTCGTCAGCGTTTTAATAATTGCTGCTGCTGTTTCTGGGATTCTAGCGACCACCACCCACAATTTATCTATTGGAATTAACAATAAAGGGGATATACTTTCATCAAAACTATCTCAGGATTTTGAAATAATCAACGACCCTGGAGATGTTCCAAGGAATCAGTCAACAGGTATTATTTCTTTATATATAAAAAACACTGGGAAAATACCAATAACATTCAATAAAGAAGTTTTAACAGTATTAATTGATGGAGAGATTAAATCCATAAATTCCACGATGGTAGTAGATGATACTTCATCATATGAGGTATTAAATCCATCAGAAGTTGGTAAAATCGATGTTAACTACAACACAACAGGATACCATAGAATAAAAGTGGTTTCTGAAAATGGAGTGGCTAGGACATTGAAGGTAGAGATTCAATGACGGCATATATCTGGTGATTTTATGAAGCTTGCAAGAATCGAACTTAGTAGGGATGATGTTCATAAAAGGTTGGGTGGGGGCATCCCATATGGGAGTATAATCCTTATCGAGGGGGAAGAGTCTACTGGAAAATCAATAATTGCTCAAAGATTAGCTTATGGTTTTTTACAAAACGCTCACTCTGTTACATATGTTTCAACACAATTAACAACATTGGAGTTTGTAAAGCAAATGATGTCATTAAATTATAATATAAATAAAAAACTTTTGAGCGGAGTTCTACTGTACATTCCGGTATACCCATTAATATCAGACAATCTCCAAAAGGAAGATTTTATAAAAAAACTTATGGAAACAAGGACATTTTATGAAAAAGACGTTGTAATATATGACACTATATCATCCCTTATAGTAAATGATGCAAGCGACATTAAGGTGAATGATTTAATAGCTTTTTTTAAAAGAATAGCAGCTATGAATAAGATTGTAATTTACACCATAAATCCAAAAGAACTACCTGAATCTGTTTTAACATTATTTAGAACAGCTGCTACAATGGTATTAAAAACTGAAATTTACACATTTGGAGGGAGTGTTAAGAACCTCGTAAGGATTGAAAAATACAATTTAGCAAGAGGTCCATATCAAAAAACCATGGTATTTAGGGTAGAACCTAATTTAGGTATTGCAGTTGAAATATCGTCCGTAGCATAAAACGTATGAATTGCGTATAATATAACAGCAGTAATTTTATTATAAATATAAGGTGATAGAAATGGCAGATGAGTTTAAAACCAGTATGGAAAGAAATCCTCATTTGCGTAAGTATGTGGATAACTTCAAAAAAACCTATTTAAAAATGCCTGAGTTCATGGTGAGCTTATCAAGGGATTTAAAAGAACTTAAATATCCAAATATTCTTTATCCGATTGGTGATCCATTATTCGTTCATATATTTGG
This sequence comes from Methanothermococcus sp., assembly GCF_015523155.1. GTDB lineage: Archaea > AGJL01 > Methanococci > Methanococcales > Methanococcaceae > Methanofervidicoccus. Next base: position 27,307 of record NZ_WAKW01000068.1, on the reverse strand, counting down.
AACTCAGAATGTTAAGACAAAATATATAGTCATAGAGCCAAGATTGGAAACTCCTGATGAAAGATTAACTTATAAAATGATAATGGATAAACTTTTAGAATATGCCCCTTATGCGGATTCTCCTGAAAATGATGATGAATTTGGAAAAATACTAACTGACTTATTTAACAAAACAACCAAGGTTGTCAATAGTAAAAAAAAGGGCAAAAAATTCTTTAATTTTCTAAATGCTGGAAAAATTGAAATTACAAAACCTGAAAGGGATAAATATTTATATTTATTAAAAAGGGATTTAATAGGGTTAGGCGTGCTTGAACCTATTAAACGAGACCCTTATATTGAGGATATACACGTAATAGGCTCAAATGGCTGTCAGCTTGTCCATAAGATATTTGACATGCTTCCTACAAATATCAAGTGGGAAGATGATATTGAACTTTCAAACTATTTAAAAAACATGTGTGAAAGGATAGGAAGACCTGTTTCTGATGCAAACCCTGTTGTTGATGGTTCCCTCCCAGATGGTTCGAGGATAAATATTATTTATTCAACCGACGTTTCATTGAAAGGTCCTTCATTTACTATTAGGAAATTTACAGACGTTCCAATAAGTATTACCCAACTTATCAGCTGGGGGACAATGTCTGCTCAAACTGCGGCATATTTATGGCTTTGCTTGGAATATGGTATGAGTATATTTATTTGTGGGGAGACTGCATCAGGTAAGACCACAACATTAAATGCCATATTACCATTTATTAAACCAAAATCGAAGGTATTTTCTTGTGAGGATACTGCCGAGGTTAAACCACCTCAGCCAGTATGGCAACAGTTGCTGACAAGAGAAAGGGGACCTGAGGAAAGTAGAGTTACACTGTTCGATTTATTGAGGGCTGCACTGAGGTCTAGACCTAACTATATTATTGTTGGAGAGATAAGGAGTGTTGAAGGTGCGGTGGCATTCCAAGCAATGCAGACAGGACACCCGGTATTATCTACATTCCACGCTGCAAATGTTAAGAAAATGATTCAAAGATTGAACGGAGACCCAATCAATATTCCATTAACATTTATGGACAACCTCAATGTGGCAGTGTTTCAACTTGCTGTATATAGCAGAGGTAAGTTTTTAAGAAGGGTTGTGGGTATTGAAGAAATTGAAGGTTATTATAAAGAAGTAGATGGGGTAATTACAAGAGGAGTATTTGAATGGGACCCTCAAAAAGATAGACATAATTTTACAGGACTTAACAACAGTTATGTTCTTGAAGATAAAATTGCAAAGGTAGCTGGCTACGATGACCCAAGGGAGATATATGATGAATTAAATTTACGAACTAGAATACTTGAAGAAATGATAGCAAGAGGCATGTTTGGATATTATGAGGTTTTAGATGTAATATGGAGTTTCTATGAAAAAGGGTTGGAGGGGCTTCCATTCCCTATCTGAGGTAATTGAGGTGATTTTATGTTCCTAAATATTCTATCCCGTGTGGGATTAAAGCCCAGAGATTATTTATTAAAATATATACTACCTTCAATTATTCTCTCTATTATTTTAGTAGTCATAGGAATAACTTATTTTTCAGGATATATACGATTATTAGTATTAATTATTCCAGTATTAATTTTAGGTAGTGCCATAGGTTATCCTTATATAGAATTAGATAACCAAAAAAACCAAATAAACGAAAAACTCCACATATTTATAACAAAATTTGGTGTTCTGTCAATAACTGATTTAGACAGGAAAGAGCTCATGAAAATTCTTGCACATGAAAAGGAGGAGCTTGGGCAATTAGCCAATGAATCTAAAAAAATATATGTATTGATAAAAAGATGGAATCAATCACTTGCTGAAGCTTGTAGATTTTTAGCACATAGAACTCCAAGTAATGAGTTTGCAGATTTTTTAGATAGGATGGCATATTCAATAGATAGTGGTGAAGAGCTCAAAGATTTCTTAGCAAAGGAGCAGCCCATAGTTATGAATGATTATGCTGCATTTTATAAACGGTCGTTATATTCATTAGACATGTTTAAAGAAATGTATATTAGTGCAGTTACCTCTCTTGCATTTTTTGTAACATTTGCAGTTATAGCCCCGTTCATAGCACCCTATAATTTTGTAACCACCGTTACAATGGCACTGATTGGATTTAGTATAGCAGAGGTGTGTTTGGTATATGTTATAAAGAGTAAAATGCCAGCAGATAGATTATGGCATACAGGGGAGAAACCTACTCATGTGGATTTAAAACTTAGGAAATATTTGATAATTTCAGTAATTTTAACCATAATAACTCTGGGCGTTCTTATTTGGGGAAAATATCTTGCAGGAATTTCTAAAATATCTGCAATTCCCTATCAGATAATATTTGCTGCTGGATTTACACCTCTTTTAATCGGCGGGTATGCTGCCAAAAGAGAGGAGAGTTTAGTTATAAGAAAAGAATATAACTTTCCAGATTTTTTAAGATCACTGGGTGATTCAGTCAGTGCAAAAGGTGGAGGTATGGAGGATTCTCTAAAGTATTTATCGTCACACGATTTTGGTCCATTGACAAAGGATTTAGAACGACTTTATAAGAGAGTATCTATAAAAATTGATAACAATAAAGCATGGAGACTTTTTGGTTTTGAAACATGTAGTTATTTGATACAGTTGTTTTCCGAAATGTTTGAAAGATGTACATTTTTGGGAGGGGACCCTGGAAAAGCTTCTGAAATCATAGGAAATAATTTTCGTAAAATAATTAATTTAAGAAAATCAAAATATCAAAGTGTTGAGCAATTTGCAGCTATAATATATGGATTGGGAGGAGGTCTAGCCCTTGCATTATATACCTCCTATGGTGTGGCAAATATGGTAAATAATTTATACGGTTCCCTGAATATTCCAGAAGCCATGATTAGTGTTATAAACATCATGGCACCAGGTGATTTGTCAATAATATCTTATTTAATGTATGCAAGTATGGTTGTATATGCATTAATCTCAGGTTATATGATAAAAGTGATGGATGGTGGTCATCCTCAGGTTTTACTTATGCACTTTACAATAATACTTTGGATAGTATCTATTGTGTCTTATATAACTGAGTTTATAATACATAAGATATTGGGTGTGGGTATTCCACTGTTTTAACTCCTTTATTTTTAGTTTTTTAATTTTATTTTTTATTTTAGGATTGAACCAATGATAAAGCAAAAGCAAACAAAATTCATTACATACTTTATATTTTTTGATGATTTTTTAGCACTATTTTTTGAGGGAGCTCTCAACAGCTTAACAATTGAATATATAAATAAAATATCACATAATAATATTCCAACTAAATAAATTTCCCCAAACATTTCCATAACATAAGGTAATGGACTTAGCACAACTGCAACCATTAAAAAAATCCCGGCAATATATAAGGATTTTTTACCATATTTTATGGGAAGCGACATTACTCCTTCTTTTAAATCCCCTTCCATATCTTCAAAATCTTTTATTATCTCTCTGCTCCATGTTGCAAACATTGCACATAGGAATAAAATTAATGTAATTCCAATATTATTGACTGAGGCACCACCAAATATAAATACTGAACCCGTGAGGTATGCAACCATTAAATTCCCAATTATTTTGTTTCTTTTATATTTTTTAGCATACAGATACAATGCAAGTGCGTTAATAATTGCTATAACAAAACATACATTATTGAACATTGAGAGCAATAAGCCGATAGTCACCAACAACCATGAAAATATTTTTGCATTTTTTAAGGATATTTTATTTGATGGAAGTGGTCTAAATGGTTTGTTTATTCTATCGATTTCAATATCGTATATGTCATTAAGTGCATTTCCAAATCCGCAGATTAAATATACGATAAAGGATGCAATTAATATATTATACATTAAATCTAATTTAAAGCCCGAAGCTATTAGACCACCGACAATAGTCCCAAATGATGCTGTTAAACAATTTTTTGCCCTTATTAATTCTAAATAATATTTTAAATTTTTCATACTATCACAAGTTTATTTAAATAGTTTTTTATTACTTATAACACTAAACTACATTAACATTATCTTATTTTATAAATTTTTATGTGATACTATGTTAAACTTTGGAACAGCCGGAATACCAATAAATGTAAAACCAAGAACTACAAAAGGAGCCTTTGATTTTTTAAAAAAGATAGAGTTAAATGCCATGGAAATAGAATTTGTAAGGGGAGTTAATATAAAAGAGGAAAAGGCAGAGGAGTTAAAAAATTATTCAAACGATATAATATTAAGCGTTCATGCCCCCTACTATATAAACCTAAATGCAAAGGAGCAGGAAAAGATTGAAAACAGCATTAATAGGATAATAAATTCGGCAAAAATAATAAGCATCTTTGGAAAAAACTCTCAAAAGAATAAAAATGTGGTTTTTCATCCAGGGTATTATCTTAAAATGGATAAAAATGAAGTATATAGGACTATGCTTAAAAATATTGATAGAATGATAGAATACTTAAATGAAAATAAGATAAATGCAATGTTGAGACCGGAAACCACTGGAAAGATAAGTCAGTTTGGGAGTATTGGGGAGCTCATATCACTATCAGAAGAACTAAATATATTGCCGTGTATTGACTTTGCACACATATATGCAAGAAGTTTGGGAAGAATAAACGACTATAATTCATTTTATAAAATAATGGAAAATATGGAGAATAAATTGGGAAAAAGGGCAATAAACGACATGCATATCCATATATCTGGAATTGAATTTGGAAAAGGAGGGGAAAAGAACCATCTACCATTGAATGCTTCCAATTTTAATTATAAGGAGGTTTTAAAAGTATTGAAGGATTTCAATGCAAAGGGAACTGTTATATGTGAAAGTCCAAGGATGGAGTATGATGCACTGATTTTAAAGAGGGTGTATGGCGAGCTCTAACTTTTAACTTTACCATTAACAAAAAAATATAATGAAAAAATTTTCATTAACTTATTCAACCGTAACACTCTTTGCAAGTCCTCTTGGTTTATCCACATCTCTGCCGAGCTCTACTGCCTTATAGTATGCCAATAATTGACAGGCTGGGGCATAAACAAAAGGACTTACCTCCTCCATTACATCAGGTATTTTTATTAAGTAATCAACTATATCGATATTTACCGGAGATACTCCAACGACCTTTCCATTTCTGGCTTTTATCTCTTCAATATTCGATATTATTGAATTAAATAGGTTTGAATTTGATGGGGGAACAAGTGCAACAGTATCCATATTTTCATCGATTAATGATATTGTCCCGTGTTTCAAAAATCCACTGCTCATGCCCTCAGCATGTAAGTATGTAATTTCTTTAAATTTCAGAGCTCCTTCCAATGCATTTGGTAAGTTTATCCCCTTCGATATAAAGAGGTAGTTTTTAGCAGCTAAGTTTTTGGATATGTTTTTTATATTCTCCCTTTCTTTTTCATTTATAACTTCTTTTATATATTCCGGAATATTTTCAAGTTCTTTTCTATAAATACTCATGTCTTTTCCAATTACCTCCCCATACTCAATAAATAATCTATACAATATCATCAATTGAGACATGTAGGTTTTTGTTGCACAGACTGATATTTCAATACCTGAGCCCATCATGATGGTAATATCCGCCTCCCTCGTTGCTGTGGAACCTAAGACATTTACTATTGTGGCAGTTTTTGCCCCCTTTTCTTTTGCATATTTTATTGCTTTTATGGTGTCGTATGTTTCACCGCTTTGAGTAATTCCTATTACCAAGGTATTCTCATCAACTATGCCTTTTATTAAAAACTCCGATGAATCACAAGGTATTATTAATTTATTTAATTTTGAAAACCAGTATTCTGCAACCATTGAAGCATGAAGTGAAGTCCCCATTGCGATAATATATACTTTATCATAATTATGAAGTGCTTTTGCCAGTTCTTTTATTTCATCATTGCATATTTTGGATGAGTTTTTAATTACCTCCGGCTCCTCCATAATCTCTTTTAACATAAAATGCTCGTATCCCCCTTTTTCTGCACTTTCAATATCCCATTCTATTATAGTTTTTTCTCTTCTGTCTGTAATGTTTTCATTGTTGTTGTATATGGTGTAGGATATTATTACATTATTATTTTTATTTTTAGTTTTATCTTTATCCTTATCGTTATTATTGCTTTCTTTTCTTAAAACTACCATATCTCCATCTTCCAAAGGTATAATTTCTTTTGTCCATTCTAAAAATGCCGAAATATCACTTCCCAAAAAGCATTCGTCCTCTTTTACTCCAAGAATAAGTGGGCTTTCGTTTCTTAATCCAATAAGCAAGTTTGGGAAGTTTTTATTTAATATTAAAAGTGCATAGGTACCGTCCAATTTTTTTATAGTGTTTTTAACTGCATTTATATAATCCTCTTCTGATGGATTTTCGTATTTTTTTAATTCCTCTTCAATTAAGTGGGGTATTACCTCAGTATCAGTCTGTGATTTAAACACATGCCCTTTTTTTATCAGCATGTCCCTCAATTCTTTGTAGTTGGAAATTATTCCGTTATGAACAACGCAGAGTTCCCCTTTGCAATCAGTATGGGGGTGAGCATTTTCTTTTGTAATGCCTCCGTGTGTTGCCCACCTTGAATGCCCTATGCCCCCGTATCCATTAACTTCTAAAAAATCCTCCTTCTTAGCAACTTCCTCCACTTTTCCCACACTTTTTTTTATAATCAATTTATTGTTATCGATTATTCCAATACCGCAGCTGTCGTATCCTCTATATTTCAATCTTTTCAATCCTTTTAATAGTATTTCAGACGCCGTTCTGTTTCCAATATATCCAACTATCCCGCACATTTTTACACCATATAATAAAAATTAAATAAAAATAACTATATTTTTATAATATATTTCTTAAATATTTAACATTATTTTTATTATTATAGTTTTTGGTGATTGAATAAAACTCTTCGAGTTTTATAGCTCACCTTCATTTCATTCAGGTGATTGAATAAAATCCTGCGGATTTTATAGCTCCCTTCACTTACGTTCAGGTGATATTATGAAAAAAAGGATTACATTAATTGGTAGTAAAATAGCAAAAACTGGAAATGAATTTGTTTATTATGGTTTATTAAAAGAGTGCGAATCATGCAGATTCAAAAAGATTTGTCATGATGGACTTGTGGTGGGAAAGAGATATAAAATTGTTAGTGTGAGATCGGCGAATCATCCATGTAAGATTCATGAAGGGGGGGTTAAGGTAGTGGAGATAGAACCGGTAAATAATATTGTTATATTGATGGAATCAAAAAAGGCATTGGAGGGTTTAACTATATCTCATAGAGATATACAATGCAACAACATACTATGTGAGAATTATATATTATGTCATCCAGAGGGCATCTATAACAAATATAAAATATTAAAAGTGTTTGATGAAAAGATAAAATGTCCAAAAGGATATTCATTAAAAAAAGTGATGGTATCGCCAATTGATGATGGCAATCATGAGGAATAATTTTCTATATTTATATCTCTTTTTTGTCTATTTTCTATTTTCATATCAGTTATATGATATTTACATTCCTTTTTTTAATATATCTATCGTATCCCCATAAATTACATTACTATTGCAAAAATTGGGGAGGTATTTTGCAGCTTTTCCAGAGTTGGTGGCAATATTTTTATAACCCATATCTTCAACTGGTGCCACAACCATACAGGTATCACATACGATTTTTCCACCGGCATTTTCTATAATATCCGTATATCCCATCCTATCTGATATTGATTTTATATGAATTGATGTGCATATCCATAAATCGCATTTAAATCTATTATTTTTATTTAGGTTATTTTTTAGTATAAAATCTACAACTTCCTTTATTTCCTCCAAACTACAATGTGGGCATCCTATACATATTAAGTCGGGGCATTCAGCAGAGTTTAATAATTCGTATTCATTTTTAATATCATCGTCTGTTATGGTTATTTCTTCGATTTCTTTATAGTTACTTCCTTCAATCTTTTTCATTACAATTTTAGCCTCTGGTGTGATGTTCTCAATATGATAAAGTGCAACACCACCACTTGCAGCAAGGGATGCTCCAAGACCTTTTAATTTATATGATTTATATGAGCTCACATCATCAATATCCAACTTTTTAAATTTGAAATATGGGATTCCATTTTTTACAATCTTTCCAACGATGGAGCCCAGAGCTCCGTAATCAGATAGTTTGGTTATTTCGGCATCCACTTCAATTATATGTGTGGGAATTCTATTTTCATCAAGATGATAGCCATAATATGGGGTTTTTCCAAGTATGGCAGATGCAAGTGCAGATGGTCCTCCTTCACGATTTGTCCGAGCTCCGATTATTGAATTTGCATAGGATACCGCAGAGGATTCAGCCCATGAAATATGGGAGCCAAATATAGGAATGTTTCCAGATAAATAAGGTGTGCATGTGCATCCTATTTCTATATCCATTTTTTTAAAGCACTCAATTATTTCAAGTTGTTTTTTTGCAAATTCTTTTGGGAATCCGAGCTCTACATATTTATCTAAATCCATTCCCGCAGGGTTTAGTGTTGTAGGTACGGATACTTTAATGTTGCTATTGGATATATCTTTCAGGAATTCTAAACCTTTTTTCCCTATTGTTTTGTAGGATACACCAGAAACCTGAGCAGAGGATATTGGGATTAGTTTTTCTGCACCATATATATCCCCAAGAGATACCAAAAGATTCATACAGGTTTCAAGGACTTCCCCATATTCTCCATCGTATATTTTTTCCTCTTCCTTTGTAAGAAACATTATTTCACCGTTTTAATTCATAAATGATATGCTATTTCATTATTGAACAAAATTAAATAAAATAAATATAAATTAATTACAATTCGGAAACTCCTATTATTCTTATTTTTGCACTTCCATCTAAAAGAACAGCTTTTTCTCCCGATTCATAAACCGCCGGTTTAATTAATTTTAATTTAATTGTATCCTCTTCTTTTTCCACTACCTTGCAGCTTATGGTTTGTAATCCAATTGCTATTTGATAACCTTCACCAACACTGAGCTCCTTTTTAGAATATGGATTCCATTTCATATTAAGTGTGATTTCATCAGATACTTTTAAATCACCGTTTGATAGAATCATGCCCCTTTCCAATTCTTCGGATTTTACGCCCTTCAATGCAAGTCCAACTCTTGAAAATGTTGGTGCTTCATCGTAGTTTTTATCATGCACCTGTATGCTTTTTACCATTGCCTTATTTTCTGTTGGATAAACCCTTAAATTATCGTGGATTTTTACAGTTCCCTTTTTTACTCTCCCCAATATAACAGTTCCTACACTTCTTACCGTGAAAAAATGGTCTATTGGTATTTTTACAAAGCTTTCATCTGGTTTTCCTGCTATTTCCTGTGGAAGTGCTACCATATCTTCCCTTATTTTGATATAGTCCTTTTCCCTGATTTCAAAATTTTTCATGGATGTGTTTGAGATTATCGCCTTCAATTGCTCGATATCCACATACTCACCAACAACAAAAGAACCTTTTTCTACGCCCATCATATCCAATGCAAGTAGTGTTTCTGCGAGCTCAGGTTTTATCTCATCAACGAACACCAGTGCATAATCCATCATATTTATAGCGTATATTAATGGTGTGATTTTTTCAGGGTATTTGGTAGGTTCTACAAAGAATACCGCATCATCGCCCTGTTTGTAATTAAACAGTGTAATATCTGTTGAAGTTCCCTTTTTTCCTAAGTTCTTCCCTGCATCTTTAAAATCTCCAAATAATCCTATTCCTATGTTTTTCACAGTTTCACCGTTTATTATTTATTTAGTTATTATTTAATATTATCATATTATATTTTTGATATATACCAATTTATAAAAATAATTTATAATCATTTATATGTTAGTTAGTTATTTTAATTCTTTATTTTTAATTCATTTATTATTTCATCTTTAATATTTTCTATAATCTCCGATTTTTTTCCCTTAAATTCTTTTAATTTGTTCTTACCAATTAATATCACTTCGTTGTAGTCGTCTCCAAAATAATGTTTGGATAGGTCATTTGCCACAATGTAATTTAAATCATATTCTTTCAATTTTTTTGTAGCAATATTTCTCAATTCCTCTTTTTCCATTCCATATTCTGCTTTAAATCCAACTATAATTTTATCTGGAAATGCCTTTCTGAGCTCAGCCAATACCTTCGGATTTCTTTTTAATTTTATTACAACATCCTTATCTGATTTAATTTTTCCTTCAATCTGTTCTTCTGGTGTAAAGTCAGATATTGCGGCACAGGATATAATTATATCTGCATCCTTTCCACATTCTAGTGCTTTATTTAACATTTCTTTTGCAGTAAGGACTTTGTGAGATTTTATATAATATGGTGGTTCTTTTCCAAAGGCATGGATTACCTCCACATCAAATCCATCTCTACAAAATGCCTCTGCAAGTAAATATCCCGTTTTTCCAGAAGATAAATTACTTATCACTCTAACTTTATCTATAAATTCAGCTGTTCCGCCGGATAGTATTAAAACCTTTTTTTTACTTTTATTATTATTTTCCTTTTTACTTTTATTGTTTAATCTTTCAATCACATTCAATACGACCTCTTCAACGGAAGGAACTTTCGCCTTTTCCTCTTCCATCTTGGGGGGTATAACATATATATTTTTTTTATTTTTTAAATTGATTAAATGATTATTTACTGTGTCGAGCATATTCTGGTGCATTGCTGGAACGATAAATATAGGCTTCTTTTCAAAAAACATTGTGGCAGTGGTATTTACAATATTATCAGCAATATTTAGGGATATTTTGCTTATTATATTTGCAGTAGCAGGATAAATTACCATAGCATCACATATATCGTATAACATTACATGTTTTATACTTCCAGTGATGTCGTAGCACACCTTATTTCCACAGCCAAATTCCAATGAGTGTTCTCCAATAATTTTTTTAGTTTCCTCCGTGGCTATACAATACACTTCTGCTCCATGTCGTATGAGCTCCCTCATCAACTTGGGGGTTTCTATTGCAGCTATTGATGACGATACTGCAACTACTATTTTTTTTCCATCGAGTAATTTTGATTTTAAACCTTTTAATTTCTTTGTTGGATGCATATAATCACTTTTAAAATTATTTTAATTATGGTTTATTAACTTATACGATTTTAACGATAATATTATAAATATCATAAATACTATATAAACCATGGTTGGTGAAAATATGGAAAATGTAAAAATAGCTGTTGTAGGCTGCGGTCCCGCTGGAAAATCCTGTGCTATTGAATTAGCAAAAAAAGGTTTTGATGTAGATATTTATGAAAAAAATAAGGTTGGTGGAACCTGCTTAAATTACGGTTGCACATATATAAATGGATTGCGAGAAATGGCAGATATAATAAATAATTTAAATTTAATAAAAAATAATGGGGATAATAAAAATAGCAACAATGAAAATAAAAATAATAATAAAAATAAAAAAATAGTTTTAGAAGATATTATCTCATTTAAAGAACTTCAAAGAAAGATTTCAGATATTCAAAATAAAATAAGAATGAAACTTGAAGGTGAAGTAAAGGAGCTCGCAAATATAAATATATACTATAAAGAGTTTAAAGAAGAATATATAAATGACTATGATTATGTAGTTTATGCCAATGGAAAGGTATATACATCGAAATATAATGGAATAAAATGTTTAGGTTATTATGATATTGTAAATTTGGAGGAATTCCCTGAAAAGATATTGATAATTGGTGGAGGGACGGTAGCCGCAGAGTATGCGTCGGTATTTTCAAACTTTGGAAGTGAAGTTGTTGTATATGTCCGTTCTAAATTCTTAAAGATGATTGAAGACAAAGACATTAGACAGTATATTTATAAATTTATTGATTTCAGAATTACAAATGATGGCAACGAATTAAACAGGCTATTGAATGACGATAGTTATACGAAAATACTTGCAGTTGGTGGAAAACCGAGATTTGAAACAGATGAATATATGAGGGTAATTAATAAAGAAAATAAAACCAATAAAATAGAAAAAAATATTTATGCCTGTGGTGATTGTGTTGCTGGAAAAGGTGGAATTACTCCAATTGCAAGAATGGAGGGTAGGGTTGTAGCTGAAAATATATACAATGAATTAAACAACAAACCTCTTATAAAACCAAAATACGATTTTATACCTCACACCATACGAATGGATTTAAACATATCTTATGTTGGAAAACAGACAGATAATTATAAAATAATCCCGAACAGCGTTGGGAAAGGAGATTTTTTCAGAGTTTCAAACAATATTGGGATAAATAAAATATATTATGAAAATAATAAAATAGTTGGTGCTATATCCATGTCTCCATCAATGGAAATAATGCCATATTTTGCACAATATTTAAAGGGAATTGATATTTATAAGGATTTTGTAGAGATCCACCCTTCAACAGACCCATTTTATAAGGTGTTTAGATAACATAAATAATTTAAATATATATACATATACTATTTAAAATTATATAAAAAGGAAAAACATGATAGATTTTGAAATATTCAAAACCATTGGGTTTAAACTTGTTAATGAATATGGGATATTGGGTATATTTTTAATAGGATTTTCAGAACCGATATTCCAACCATTACCAACGGAAATATTCATGATAGCAGGAATAGCACTGGGTCTTGACTGGAAATATGTGCTACTTGCCGGTGCATTTGGCACTACTGCTGGGTCTGTAATTACCTATTATTTGGCATCCAAATATGGAGAAAAATTGGCACTAAAATTATTCAGTAAAGAGGATTATAGAAAGGGAGAAAATTTTTTTAAAAAATATGGAATTGTAGGATTTATAGTTATAAGCTTTACCCCATTGCCATTTGAAATCATGTGCTGGGTTTGTGGTGCTTTTGAAATGCCATTTAAAAGATATATACTTGCAGTATTTTTAAGTAGAATAATAAAACATGGTTTAATTATATTGCCATTTGTATTATTGGGTTCTACAAATATGTCCGATATTTTTAAATATATTCTAAGCTATATACATTTATAGAATTATCATTAATAATAATTATAATACTTATTATCTTATTTTGGTGATTTTATGTGTTTGGCAATACCTTGTAAGGTTGTAAAAATATATGAAGAAGATGGAGAAAAATATGCTATCGCAGAATATAAAGGGGTTAAACAAAAGGCAAAACTAGCACTTCTTGAAAATGTGAATATAGGGGATTACATACTTATACATACTGGATACGCCTTAGAGGTTATGAGTGAAGAAGATGCAAAAATAAGCCTAGATACTTGGGAAGAATTATTTGATGCTCTTGATAAAATGGAAGGAGTAAAAGAGGAAAAAGAATAATATAATTAGAATAAGTATATATATCTATCTTAAAATAATTAAAAATATTATATTATTATAAAATTATAAAATAATAAAATTAATCTTCTTTAACTTTTACTGCCCCTGCTGGGCACACATCCTCACATACCATGCAAAAGGTGCATTCGTCTTCCCTAACTACTACAACTTTATTATCTTGAATTTCAAATACTTCCATTGGACATGCATTTACACATTCTGCACATTCTGGACCATCGCATTTATTATAATCAATTACTACACTCATAATTCACCCCTTAATTATTTATTAAATTAGGAAATATATTTCCTATATAATATACGCAGTATTTATATTTTTTTATTCCATTTAAAATCTATTTACATTTGGATTATTTAATATTCTTTCAATATCCCATAACTCATTTAAAACATTTGAATTAATATTGCTCCTTAAAAATGGCACCCTTAATCCCACTGCAATATGTGAAAATGAAGTGTTATTGCTCATAATTATAGGAGTCAGTCCTTTGTCCAATATATAATTTATATAGTGATACATTTCAGTTAGTGTTCCCATTGTATAGGGTTCTATTTTAGAAAAATCGGCTGCTTCATCAATGCCATCTATGGCAAGTGTGCCGTCAAATTCCACGATTTCAGGACTCTCTAAATAATCTAAACTAGAAATTTTTTCGTAAATATCTTGATTTTCGGCATATTCATACTCATATATTGAAGCTCCTACAAGTATTTTAATATCCTCCTCTTCTGATATATCATTTAATATAAATTTAAAATCATCTAATTCATCAAAAATATTGTTGCATACGCACTCCCCATAAATATTTACTGTATTGTATTTGGAAGAGAGCTCCGATAGTATTTTTTCATAGCAGGTTATCATTTCATCAATGGATTCAGCCATGGGTATGGCTATTAATTCGTTGCTATTGTCTGTCAAAAGAGAACAGCCTACAACAGGCAATTCCGTAGATAATGAACCTCCAACATATCTAAACAAAGGCATGCCGAGACTATTTGCAGCAGCTCTTGATATACTTATAGAAACTCCCATGGTGGTATTTGGATTATCAACTGATGTGCCACAGATAATGGAATCTATAAAATCTTGGTCAGATGCCGGATACCCCACGAGCTCAGGTGCGATTATGTTTTCTATATCTGAAACAACATAATCGGGATTTTCTACATCTATAATATCATAACCTATTCCAGTCCTCGTTAATGTTGTTATTTTTACACTTATTTTTGAATTTTTAAAAACTTTTTTTGCAGTAATTCTTTCAATAGTGGTCTCATCTTCCACAAAAATCCCCTACATATTTTAAAAAGAAAATATTTATAATCATGAATTAAATGCGGTGGAAATCTTTAATTATTTGTTGGCTTTAACTTTTAGCGGAATTTTTCCTTTTTCAAATTCTTCCATAGCAATGTCCAATGAGGATTGTTTTTCTGCATCTATGGTCAAAAAAGCCCCATTAGAAATCTGCAAAGACCTTGCACCAATGAGTCTCGCCTTTTCAAATTTTGTGCATTTCATTAGAATCACGCTTTTTTATTTTTATATCATCATATCTATAAACATGTGCAACAAATAATGGTTGAATAATAAGTAAATATAAATGGTGGGACTGCTTAGATTCAAACGCAACTTTTAGAAAAAGTTGCATCAAAAATCCAAAACTCACTTCGTTCGTTTTGGAACCTAGTATTTGAAATATAATGAATAATAAGTAAATATAAATGGTGGGACTGCCGAGATTTGAACTCGGGTTGCACGCCCCCCAGACGCACAGGATGGACCAGGCTACCCCACAGTCCCAATAAGTAAATATGGTATATTTAAATTAATATTCCATAATATCATCGAACAATTCCCTGCCGTCTTTATCTACTCTGTGGGATATAAACATCCTTCTACAACAGTATTTTTTAATTCCTAAATCATCCAATATCTCGTCAGGTTTTTCCCCATCTTTTAATCGTGAAATATATTCTTCATATACTTCTGATATTACATTACCACATGAAAAACATCTAATTGGAAACATTACCATAACATATCACCAAATGGTATGAAATAACTAAATTAAAATATCTTATTTCCTTAATGCGATACAAAATAGATAATAATAAAAAAATTATAAATTTATCTGTATGATTTCTGTCTCTTAGCTCTTGGACCTTTTGTGGATTTACTTGGTTTGTGTGGCTCTGTTCTTCTTGCATCACTAACAAGAATGGTTCTGTCATATTCCAAATATCTCTCTTTTATCTCCATGCTTCCAGTATATTCCACAATTGCTTTACCTAAGGCAGTTCTTGCTGCATCCATTTGACCAGCAATACCTCCACCTTTAACTGTAATATCAATATCTATGTTATTAATAGCATCTCCTGCCAATATTACAGGTTCCATTAATTTTGCATTAATGTATTTTGGTTCAATTATTTCTATTGGTTTTTTGTTTATCCTAATTCTACCTTTGCCTTCCTTTGCAGTAGCTCTTGCAATAGCGGTTTTTCTCTTACCTACTGTATGAATTACTTTCACCTAATCACCTCAATTAGAATTTAGCTCCCAAGTATTTACTAAGTTCTCCAATTGTTACATATTTATTTGTATTTGGCATTTCATTTAATACCACATCAACATTTACATCATCCGGAGCTCCTACCATAACCTTAATTCTTTTAAAAGCATCTCTTCCTTTTGGCTTTTTGTATGGAACCATTCCCCTTATAATTCTTCTTACAATGTCATCAGGTCTTCTTGGGTATTTTGGACCCATTCTTCTAGGATTTGTAATACTTTTTCTATTTCTTTTTTGAGTGTATTTCTCAAATATATATTCTTTGTTTCCTGTCATTATTGCCTTTTCAGCATTTACGATAACAACATTTTCCCCTGATAACGCGAGCTTTGCCGCATAAGATGCCAATCTTCCAACAACTGCATTTTCTGCATCTATAACAACCATAATTTCACCTAATTTGGTTTTTCGTGTTTAATATATATAATTATCTAATTATTTAAGCCATTATTTTTACCAATGAACCTTTTGGATTTTCCTTAATTAACTCTTCAATGGTTAAACATTTTCCGCCAGCTTCTTCAATTGCTTTCTTAGCACTTTCTGAGAATGAAAATGCCGCAACAGTTACTTTGTGTCCTAATTTTCCAGCTCCAAGAACTTTACCTGGAACGATTACAACATAATCATCTTTTGTATATCTGTTTATCTTGCTTATATTAACTTCTGCTCTTCTTCTAGCAGG
Source organism: Methanothermococcus sp. (assembly GCF_015523155.1). Lineage (GTDB taxonomy): Archaea > AGJL01 > Methanococci > Methanococcales > Methanococcaceae > Methanofervidicoccus. The sequence goes on along the minus strand of NZ_WAKW01000068.1, from coordinate 10,596 downwards.
TTTTGATAATCTTTTAGCTATGTCTCTCCAAATTTTTGCATCGTTTTTGTAAGATTCTACTTTAAGATTTTGAACCAATTCAACGATTTTTGGATTGGTAGCCATCAATTTTCTCATGATTTCACCATTATTATTCTATATTATGCATATTATTCTGCATCATTTATTTCAAAACTTTCCAGCTCATCTAGAAATTTTTCAGCCTTGTTTTTTAATACTTCCACTGATGATATTAAGAGGTCCTCAGAATCCATATTCCCATAAGATTCTACTAAAAACTCCACTTCATCCTTATCTATTTGTTTATAAATGGCATTGCATGGTTGCCATTTTGCATGGGTTTTTCCTACGCCCACCAGAGCTTCACATTCTAATTCCAATTTTTGCCCTTCTTTTAATTTAACAATTGGTATGTGTTTAAATACCACTTCCCCTGCTTCTGATTCCAAATCACCAGAATAAACCACACAAGGACCTTCTTTAATAAGTGCAAAGGTAATTACTTCATCACTACTAACTGGTTTTCCCCTTATAGGTATCAATCCTAGCCTGTGTGCAATCAATTCATCATACATTGAGGATGTGTTTTCATAAAAATACACATTTTCAATGGCATAGGTTGGAACCTCTGAAATCATTATCCTCCTCAATGCACTGGAAAAAGATAATGGGGCTTTCAGATTAAATCTAAGCCTTTCCCCAATTTTTGTTTTTTCTTTTTGAATGTTATTTATCAAAGATACCACCAACAGTTTCATTATCCTGAAAGTGAGGGGGATTTGTAATAATGAATTATTATATCCTTATCAACCCAGGAAATGTATTAAATTATCTGTTTCTTTTCTTTGGGGTTGTCCCATCATGTGGAATTGGTGTTGCATCTTCTATTCTTCCAATCCTAATCCCTGCTCTTGCCAATGCCCTAATAGCTGCCTGAGCTCCTGGACCTGGGTTCTTTGATTTGTTTCCACCCGGAGCTCTTACCTTTACATGAACTTTTTCTATTCCTTTTTCTCTTATCATGTCTGCTATTTTAAATGCACCCTGCATCGCAGCATAAGGGGATGACTCATCTTTCTGGTTTTTTACAATCATACCACCAGAAATTTTTGCAATTGTTTCTGCTCCTGTAATATCTGTAACATGTATAATTGTGTTGTTGTATGACGCATAAATATGGATTACGCCCCATTTCTCACTCATTAAATCACCTTATTTTTATTTTATTGATTTTTTGATTAAATTAGTTGTTATCCTCACTTACTACCTCTGTTCTTTCAGGATGATTTTCAGAAGCTAATGGTGATGTCGGTGTGTATGATATCAAATCCTCTTCATCAACTGGAACTAAATAACTTGGTGCAGTTATTCTTCTTCCATTTACTGCAATATGACCATGAACTATAAATTGTCTAGCTTGTTTTGGTGTTTTTGCTAGTCCTTTTCTAAATACCAAGGTTTGCAATCTTCTATCTAAGATACTTTCAACATTTAATGAGAGAACATCATCCAATGTAGCATCTTCCTTAACTAAAATACCATATCTTTTCAAAATTCCAAATAACTGGGTAGCTTCTCTTGCACCTTGTTCGGTTGTGTCGCTTATTAATCTTCTTGCCTGTCTCCTAAATGTTCTTAATCTTGTTTCCATTTTCCAAAATTCTTTCTTATTTACCAATCCATATTTTATTGCCAATTCTCTTTCTCTTTTTATTCTTTCTCCAATCCATGGATGATTGGGGGTATCGTATTTTTTACTTAATTTTCTTGGGTCACCCATTTTTTCACCTTTTTTCCTTTTAAATTATTTATTTATGAATTTTAAGAAAAGTTATTTTAAATTATTTCCTTTTCTTCTTAACTCCTACTATCGAACCTCTTCTAAATGCACCTCTTGTTCTCTGCCCTCTACATGGCAATCCTAATTCGTGTCTTATTCCTCTATAACATCTAATCTTTTTCATAGTGGTTATATCTTCCTGAACTGTGAGCACTAAGTCTGATTCAATCAAGTGTTTATCTTCACCTGTGTAGGTATCTTTTTTCCTGTTGAACATCCATGATGGAATGCCGTGTTTCGCAGGGTCTTTTAAAACTTCCTCTATTTTTTGAACATCTTCATCCGATAAATAACCTGCCTGTTGTTTTCCATCCAATTTGGTGATTCTCAATATTGCCTTAGCCATTGCCCTACCGATTCCTTTTATATCCTGTAAGGCATATTCCAATGGATACTCACCAGTAATATCTGTTTTTGATATTCTAATTCTGTGTTTGAATTCTGTTTGAGTCAATGTCTGCACCTCCGAGAGATAATAATCGTGTTTTATAACGCTAAATATAATACAATACTATATATTTATAGCAAAATATTAATAGAAAATAAAAAGCGCAGAGGGGGGGATTTGAACCCCCGAGGGGCAAAGCCCCATGGGATTTCCAGTCCCACGCCTTTCCGAGCTAGACTACCTCTGCAAACAAATTGTTAAATCAGTTATAATAACTGCTCATATATATACTTTTAGATATATTTGGAATACCATTTAACATATATTTCGTGTTTATCTATTAACTTACAATAATCATTAAATTTTCCGTGTTTAATACCTACTGAATATAAACTATAATTTAGTATATATAAGTTTCGATTTTATTATCATTGTTATCCTTTATCATCCTGTCATCATTTATCATCCCAATTTTATTTTATTATAAAAGAAGAGGTTTATATTATATATTTTAAAGATTATTTTAAATATTGATAAAAATATCAACGTGAAAATATGAAAATGGGAATAATATCGGAAGAAAAAGATTGGATTACTTGTGAATTAGAAAGAGTTATGAAGAAGAAAGATATAACTCCTGTATATATTAAACCATCCAAAATTGCTTCTTTTACAGGTATGGATGTTAAATTTAAACATAATAAAGATGATATTTCAGATTTAAAATGTGCATTTGTTAGAAACCTTGGCGATATGTCCAATTATTATAGATTTGATGTCCTTAGATATATAGAATATTATATTCCATTAATAAATCCCACAGCAGGACTTGAAAACGCAGGTAATAAATACAGAACATCTATGTTAATGAATATAAACAATATCCCTCATCCAAAAACAGTAATTACAGAAGATATTGACAAAGCTCTAATGTGGTCAGAAAAGTTTAAAGACTGTGTTTTAAAACCATTATTTGGAAATCAGGGAAAAGGCATTGTCAGGTTAAAAAATAAAACCCTAATTTCTAAGCTAAACATGTTAAATGAATTCAAAAAAAAACATGGCGTATTTTACATTCAGGAATTTATAACCAATCCACATGATATTTACAGGGATATCAGGGCTTTTGTTATTGGAGATGAAGTTGTATCTGTAATGTATCGAGTATCTGACAATTGGATAACAAACATCCACCAAAATGGAAAGGCGGAAAAATGCGAAATCACCGATGAAATAAGAGAGCTCGCAATAAAAGCAAAAAATGCAACTGGGCTGATATATGGGGGAGTAGATTTAATGGAAAGTAAAGATGGTTTAAAGGTAATTGAAGTTAATGGAGCTCCTTCATGGGAGGCACTTTCAAGGATTTCTGAGGTAGATATAACTGAGAAATTAATAGATTATGTTTTAGATGATTTAATTTAATATTTTAATATAATTTAGTTTCTTAACTCCTCTTTCATCCTCTTTATTATTTCTGAGGAATTTGAATCAAGTTTCTGAATATTCAAAAATTTTTCATCTATTTTACCAAGTTTTACCTTTTTTGTGGAATAATATCTATCTATTTTCGATAATTCTTCTTTTAATTTTTTCCGCTCCACTTCCCTATTCATTACTATTGCATCATGGTCTAAATCTAAATCACTATCCCGATAGGGAACACCAACTGTTGAAAGAGCTATTAATCGTTCATCAACTTCTGAGATTCTTTTTAAATCTCTATCTGATGAAGGATTTTTATATGCAATTGTTATACCTCTTTTTCTTCCAACGGAAGCTCCTTCTGATAGTATAAAACCAACCTCCACCAAAGCGCTTCTAAAAGGAATCGATGAAGAATAGGAAATTAAAACAGCATCATCATTCATTTTATTATAAATTTCCTTCAAAAAATCCACAGTGTATAAAACTGCATCCCTCTGTGGTGAAAATGCATCATGGAATACGATATTATATTTTTTATTTAGATTTTTAACAATTTTTCTAGCGTCCCCTACATGCAAATTTATTCTTTTATTATTGCTATTATTATTCAAAAAATAATCTTTTATTACTTCCTTTATTAATTCATGCTCCTTATATGGAATATTTAGACATAAAGACAAAAAAAGCGTTTCTTCACTGTATTCTACCATGTCAATTTTACAGTTTTTATTAAAATGAAGTGCCGCTATGGCATTATACCCCATTCCACTACATAAATCCAATATTTTGGGATTATCCATATTTTTTAAATTTGAAGGTATTGCAAATTTTTCCACGCTTTCAGTTAGAGCTCCGATTCGTGAGTGCATGAGCTCATATTCTTCCTCCGATACCAAAGTATATGTCCCATCATCAGTTTTAACAAGCACTCTACTATTTAAAAGATTGTTTATCAGTTCTTTTTTAAATTCGTCAATATTGTTCCCTTCTTTAAAGATATTTATATACTTTTTAATCAATTTTAGTGCAGTTTTGTTTGGGAGCATAATTACACCTAAGATGATAATAATCAATAAATAAATACTGTTAATTAAAAATAAAACTAAAATATACATTTATTTAAAAAAATGAAAAATAGAAGAATAATTACCCCAGTGACGTAGATTAAATATTGAGTAATAAATATTAGGTAATAATTAAATAATTACTTATTCTCAACCTTCTCAACAACCCTCTTAACAACCTTTTTAAATTCCTCTGTTGCGGTGCAGTCAAGAGACACCATAGGAATACCTTTATCAGATGCCTCTCTTGCCTTTATATCAAGAGGTATCCTACCCAAAAACTCAACATCCAATTCCTTGGCTGCTTTCTCACCACCTCCTTTTCCAAATATATCAACAACCTTATTACAGTGGGGGCATACAAAGCCACCCATGTTTTCTACTATCCCCAATATTGGCATTTTTAATTCCTTTGCCATTATTGCAGATTTTCTTGCATCGAGAACTGCTACATCCTCTGGGGTTGTAACTATAATCACTCCATCGATATCTGGGATGGCTTGCATAATTGTAATTTGAATGTCCCCAGTTCCTGGTGGAGTGTCTATCAATAGATAATCTAATTCCCCCCAAACAACATCACTTAAAAACTGCCTAACCGCTCCACTTATTCTTGGACCCCTCCATATTACAGGAGTATTTTTATTTGGTAAAAAATAACCAATTGACATTGTTTTTATTCCTTCTGGTGTTGTAATGGGATATATTCCATTCTCATCGGCAAAAGGTTGAACATCTTCCACACCAAGCATTTTAGGAATATTTGGACCATGAATATCACCATCCAATACACCGACTTTTTTACCCATTGTATTTAATGTGGCTGCTAAATTTACTGTAACTGTTGATTTACCTACACCACCTTTACCACTTAAAATAGCTATTTTATGTTTTATTTTTCCCATATTTTCTCTTATTTTTGCATTCTGCATCTCTATAGCTTTCTTAACATCTGAACATGAACTACTTGAAGGGCAGGAATCACATTTTCCATCGCATTCTGCCATAACATCACCAAATAATTTTTTATGTAATATATACTTCCCATATATAAATATATTGCATTATTTTTAATTTATTAAATTAAATATATTAATATGGGCATCTATTAAATTATATTATCCTACATTTAAAAAAATATTAAAATAAAATATTAATATAAATTATATTATAATAACATTTATTTTACATCCTTCCCATTCTTGCTCCACACCTTCTACCTCTTCCAGGACCTAAACCTCTTCCTCCTTCATCTATTCTGTGAATATATATGCCAGGAGCTCCGCAGTGTGGGCATGATTCAGGTTTTGGAATGCCGTATGGAATTTCTATAATTTCACCGCATTTTGAACATTTAAATTTTTTCATCTCTGTCATTTTTCCACTTTAATTTTATAATTTCATTTTACAGATTATTATTTTATTTCTCTTTATTTACTCTTTTTTTAAAGATTCTTTTAATTTAGCTATTTCCTCTTCTAAATATCTCTTTTCTTCTTCCAAATATCTCAATCTATCAGATAATTCAGTTTCAGGAACTACTGCTGTTGGTGCATCATATCCATACATTGCTGCTGCTGGGATAATACTTCCAGTTCTTCTATCTCTATAATATGCATGTGGTCCAAGCCCACATCTGCATGTTCCAACATATTCATATCTTTCGTTGCTTAACGGAGCTCTTGCAAAATATCTAAAACCAAAAAATCCTCTACCTCTAAATCCTCTTCCAAATCCAAACATTATATCACCTTTATATTTTTTAATATGATACATTAAATATTATATTTTATAGTTATTTTATTTACATTATATCCCATATGTGCTAAAATATATAAAGTTTTTGTTTTTGTGTAATATAATGCCATAATTATACACAATAATAAAATATAAAAATAAAAGATAATATAACTTATATTTGATTTAACAATATTTTAATAATATTCTCACCGCTATTTCCATCACCGAATGGATTCTTCCAATTTCTCTCTTTTTTTAGCATTAATTCAACTCCATTGATAATTTTTTCTTTATCTGCTCCAACTAAAATATTACTTCCAGCATTTATTGTTTCAGGTCTTTCCGTATTGTCCCTTAATGTAATACATGGAACTTTTAAAATGCAAGCTTCCTCTTGAACTCCTCCACTATCAGTTAAAATTAATCTTGCATTTTTTTCAAGCATTAAAAACTCCAAATACCCCACTGGTTCAATTATTTTTATGTTTTTGTTATTTTTTATTTCATCAAATAAATTATATTCCTTTAATCTATTTTCCGTCCTTGGATGAATGGGAAAAATGATTTTATTATTGTGGTATTTTGCTATTTCGCCTATTGCTTTAATTATATTTTTCAATCGCTCTTTATTATCTGTATTTTCTGCTCTGTGAAGGGTTAATAAAAAATATTCCTCTCCATTGGATAATGTTTTTATAAAGTTTTTTATATCATCCCTTTCCTCAGCAATTTTGATATTTTGAAGTGTGGCATCTACGATTGTATTACCTACAACAAAAATCTTTTCCTGTTCAATACCTTCTTTCAATAGGTTCTTCTTTGCAATTTCCGTTGGAGTAAATAAGTAATCGGATAGATGGTCGGTAAGAACCCTATTTATTTCCTCAGGCATGTTTCTATCGTAGCTCCTTAAACCTGACTCAACATGTGCCACTTTTATTTTTAATTTTGATGATGCGAGAGCCCCTGCAAGAACGGTATTTGTATCTCCCTGAACAATCACTACATTAGGTTTTTCTTTTATCAATATTTTTTCAATACCTTCTAGCATTTTTGCCGTTTGTTCTCCGTGTGTTCCGGAACCAACATTTAAATTGTAGTTTGGAGCTGGGAGATTCAACTCTTTAAAAAAGATTTTATCCATATTTTCAGAATAATGCTGATTGGTGTGGATAATAAAATAATTCATATTATTGATATTATTATAAGTATCATTTAATTTTTTATCGCTCTTTAATTTTTCCAGCACCCTTATAATAGAAGATAATTTTATTATTTCTGGACGTGTTCCAAGTATTATTCCAATTTTCATCCTAACACCAAAAAATCATTTAACGCTCCATGCTGTTCCATCGCCTAATAACTTGACCTCAAATCCAGACTCTTTCCAAAGATTATGATTTAGAATATTTTTAGTATCTATTACAATTTTGTTTCTCATTAATTTGGATATTTCAGATATATCGTTCTTTTTAAAATTCTTAAACTCATCATGGTCTGTTAAAACTATAATGCAGTCTGAATTACTGATGCAATCCTCCAATTTATTCAAAGGATATTCAAAAATCTTTGCATGGGGGTCATATATTGAAACTTCAAAATTATTTGATAAAAGACATTCTATTACCTTTTTTGCAGGACTTTCTCTTGTATCATCCACATTTCCTTTATAGGTTACTCCAAAAATACCAACCTTTGGATTATTGATATTTAATTTTTTAAATTCTTCTACGATTAAATTGCAAACATATTTTGGCATATTATCGTTTAATTCTCTCGCCTTTTTTATAAGGTCAGCATATTTAGATTTTTCCACTATGAACCACGGGTCTATACTTATACAGTGTCCCCCAACCCCAGGTCCAGGATTTAATATATTTACCCTCGGATGTTTGTTTGCAAGATTTATGGCATCCCAAACATTAACATCCATCTCATTACACACCTTTGCAAATTCGTTTGCAAGTGCTATATTTACATCCCTATATGTGTTTTCCATCAATTTTACCATTTCTGCGGTAGTTGAATTTGTCAAATATATATCTCCATCTACAAAAGATTTGTATATTTCCCTTGCGAGCTCTGCGGATTCCTCATTTATGCCTCCTATTATTCTATCATTTTCCACGAGTTCCTTTAATATCTTCCCAGGCAGCACCCTTTCTGGACAGTATGCCATATATATATTTTTATCAATTAAATTATAAATCATTTCCGTTGTTTTTGGCGGGATTGTGCTCTCTATCAATACGAGATTTCCATCTTTTAAAAAGGGTTTTATATTCTCAACAGCACTTAAAACATAGGTTAAATCACATTTTGGAGTTTCGTTATTATTATATTTACTGTTATATATTATGGGTGTTGGAACACAGATTATAAATGCATCTGCTTCTTCAGGTTCTGTCTTAACTTTTAAGTTTCCAGAGTTTATGGCCCCCTTCACAAGTGTCATCAAACCCTGCTCGTCAATTACTAATTCTTCATTTTTTATAGCTTCCACTCTTTTTTTATTAATATCTACCCCTATAACACTATAACCATGATTTGCAAGCATTGAAGCTGTTGGCAGTCCAATATATCCCAATCCAATCACACAAATTTTATTTATTTTTTTCTGTTTAGTGCCAATAGTATTCAATTGTTTCATATAATCACCACATATATATTATAAAAAATTTAATTATTCTTTAAAAAGTTTTTTAGCCAATATATCTGCCCATGAAGCCTCTATAACTACACTTAACAGTATGGTCATAAATGTTGCCACAAGTATGGAACTTGCAATTTCCTGGGCAGGCATGTATTTTACAATTTCCTGTGGAATTAAATGGGGGTTTTCCATTATTGCATCATATACTGTTGCAGATAATGCAGCTGGAACTACACCTCTTGGACCTTCCAATGCAAAATACAATCTCTCCTTTAAAGAACTAAAAGGAGGTATTGAAGTTGCAATAAATACACCTATTGGTCTCGCAACAAATATCGAACCTATTGCACATATAAGACCCATAAACCAGTAATTTGTAAGAATGGAAAAATTAATACTTGCCCCCAAAAATACAAAAATTAATATCCTTACCAGAGTAGATAAATCATCACAAAATTTAACTATATTTTCAACATCTTTGGATTTATTGGGATATTTTGTTAATGTATTTCCAAGATAAAGACCCATTATTGCCACTGCCATAAATCCACTTATTTCGTAGCCTGTAATATATGGGAATATCTTATCTCCAAAATACCACAGTGCCATAGCCATACCTATACTTAGAGGTGCCACATATTCTTTAAAATCACAAAATAAAATGCTTTTTTCAAATATTTTTCCGCCGATAATTCCAAGGATTATTCCACCAACTGCAAGACTTAAAAAATTAAGTACAGGATTAACAGTTTTGGTTAAACCCATTGTAGCCAAGACCATAGTTGTAGCCACAATGCCGAGCGGGTCATTAAATACACTCTCAGCCTCAAGAGTTATTGCAATTTCTGGATTAATATTTGATTTAGAAAATATTGGCATCAATGTTGCAGGGTCAGTGGCACATGTTATGGCACCATATAAATACCCTATTGGGTTGAAATAAGGAATTTTAAATATTATATTATATATAAGTCCAGAGATTCCCAACAAACCAATTAATGCTATGGTATCTAATTTTAAAACAGTTTTTAAAACTCTTTTTAATACAATCCATCTCATTTCAAATGCTCCACCCAACAAAATAATTATTAATCCTATATTGGCAACATATCCAAAAATACCTTGGGCATAACTTGAAGGGACAATTCCTAAAAAAGGACCCACAATTAAACCATATATCAAAAGTAAGGGAATATCAGGAATATTTAATTTTTCCCCTATTTTTGCGATAATTGAGCCAGATATCAACAACAATGAAATATATCCAATTGTGGTGGCTAGTTCCATTTAAACACCTTATTTTTATTATAACTAAAAAATATATAAAAAGATTTTAAATTTAAAGATATAAAATTTTTGTTTTTTATTTATTTATGTTAAAATTTTAATTTTATTATAAAACATAAATACTTATATTTTTAAAAATATGAAATATATTCTATATATGTAAAGAAATATTTTTAATAAGATTAATATATATGAT
>NZ_WAKW01000067.1 GCF_015523155.1 Methanothermococcus sp. | reverse complement strand
TAAGCCCTCCAGCGATACCCTAAGTACTGCCTTTTGGTGGGAACAGGGTGACGCCGTCAGCCTTTTTTTATACTGCCCTGGTGGTGTAGCTCGGCCTATCATACAGGACTGTCACTCCTGTGACTCGGGTTCAAATCCCGGCCAGGGCGTTCATTTGAGTTTATAAAAGTATATTTATATATCTAAATATATTCAATAACTATTGATGGTATGTATATTAAAAATGTTAAAGAGCGAAAATATGGACCATAATGGGATAAATAGGGTGCTAAATAAAGGAAATTTATTAAAAAAAATTTTTAAAAATATATTTAAAAAAGACGAATTTCAAGAATCTAAAAAAACAGAAAAACCGATTTTAAATGAATGCATAGGTTGTGGTTTGTGTGCTAATGTATGCCCTACAAAAGCCATAAAAATTTTTAAATTTAGAAATGTAATTTGTTCCCATTGTGGGGCTTGTGTTGAGGCCTGCCCCAACAATGCTATTTTATTTAATAGATTTACAATTGATAAAGATAAATGTATAAAATGTGGGTACTGTGCATTGGTATGTACAATACCCATTATAAAAAATGAAATTCCAATACCAAAAACTCCAATTATTACAAAAGAGTGCAATAATTGTGAGCTATGTATTTCAAAATGTCCTAAAAAGGCAATATATATCAAATATAACGATATCAATGAAAAATATACCATTTCAATAGATTCTAAAAAATGTGAAAATTGTTTAGTTTGTGTAGATTTTTGTCCAATGCATGCAATAGTTTCTCCATCTGATTATGTAAAATCCTGCATAATTAAAGTTGATATAGATTCTTGTATATTTTGTAAAGAATGTGAGAGAATATGCCCCATAAAGAAATAAACGAAAAAATGGATGCTAAACTAAATAGAGAAATTAGCATAAAAATAAACGATGCTAAAAAGGATTTTAGATATTTAATAAACAGAGGATATAAAAAGGATTATGCTTTAAATGTCGTCTGTAATCATTATAAAATTCCAAAAGAAGATAGGCTAAAAATCATTAGAACGACCCATACTGATGAGGAAATAAAAACTGTAAAAAATAAGTTAGTGGATATTGGGGAATTATCAAATAAGGAACTGAATATTGATGGATATAATGTATTAATTGGAATCGAGGCATTTTTAAAAAATAATATTGTTTTATGCGATGATGGGATTTATAGGGATTTTATGGGAGTTTATGGAAATTATAAAATTAACCCAAATACTGAAAAAGCCATAAATTTGTTGTTGAAATTATTTAAAAATTATAATATAAAACCAATATTTTATTTTGATGCCCAGGTATCAAAAAGTGGAGAGCTCTCCAAAAAAATAAGAAACTTGATGGAGAAATATAATATAGATGGTGAAGTTTTTTGTGTAAAGAACTGTGATTACATATTAATGAATAAAGAGGTAGTGGCAACATCCGATAGTATAATTATAAAAAATAAAAAAGTTAAATATGTAATTGATTTAATAAGGGAAATAAAAGACAAAAAAATAAACAGCATGGTGATTACATGATAACAGTTTCAATAATTGGTGGAACAGGATACACAGGGAGCGAATTATTAAGAATACTTTCAAATCATCCAGAAGTTGAAATAAAATATATCACTTCACGAAAAATGGATGGTGTAAAAATAACAAAAATACATCCAAATTTGAAAGGTATCAAAAACCTTGATAATATAACATTTAAGAATATCTCTCCTGAAGATATTGATTCTGATTTTGTATTTTGTGCAACACCACACGGTGCTTCAATGAAAATAGTGCCTAAATTGTATGAAAAAGGCATGAAGATTATTGATTTAAGTGGAGATTACAGATTTGAAGATATTGGCACATACGAGGAGTGGTATAATTTAGAACATACGGGAAAACTTGATGCAGTATATGGACTACCTGAGCTCCACAGGGAAGAAATTAAAAAAGCAAATCTTGTGGCAAACCCAGGATGCTTCCCAACAGGTTCGATTTTGGCATTGGCACCCCTTGTAAAAGAGGGTATTGTAGAAGATAGAATAATTGTTGATTCAAAAACTGGTGTTAGTGGTGCAGGTGTTAATCCATCAGAAACCACTCATTTTCCAAATGTGAATGAGAATATAAACCCCTACAAACTCACAACCCATAGACACAGCCCGGAGATAGAAAAAGAACTGGAAAAATTAACCAACAAAAACATAAAACTGTCATTTACGCCCCATCTTGTGCCAATTACTAGGGGGATATTAACAACCACCCATACATTTTTAAAAGAAAATGTTGATAGGGGACAGATAATCGATATTTATGAAAAATTCTACAAAAATGAACCATTTGTAAGAATATTTGATGAAGAAGTTCCTACACTAACAGGAGTTAGAGGTTCAAACTTCTGCGACATTGGAGGATTTGAGGTGGATAGGCACGGACGACTTGTTGTAGTTTCTGCAATAGACAACCTTGTAAAAGGAGCAAGTGGTCAGGCAATACATAATATGAATCTAATGGCGGGATTCAACGAAACAGAATCACTATTATGTGGTGGTTTAAAACCATAACTTAATTATAATTAATAAATAAGGATAAGGTAATAATATGGTAACGATAATGCACCCAAGACCCTCTTCAATAGCAGCAGCTATGTATCAATTGAGGGATGTTGGAGTTGATGCTATAATTATGCATGGACCAAGTGGCTGTTGTTTTAGAACTGCAAGACTTTTAGAATTAGATGGAATCAGAGTTTTCACCACAGCAATGGATGAGAATGATTTTATATTTGGAGCTCAGAAAAAATTAAACAATACAGTAAGGGAGGTAATAGATTACTTAAAAAAAAATAAAGAGAAGAAAAATAAATATATTATAGGCATCGTTGGAACATGTCCGAGCATGATAATTGGAGAGGATTTATATGCCCCAGTTGATGATTATCACGATTGCGATGATGTTGTGATTATTCCAGTTGAAGTGCATAGCGGAATGAATGACAATACCCTCGGTGCTATTAAAACTATGGAGAGCTGTTTGAGTTTGGGGATAATCAATGAAAAAGAATTTAATAGGCAGAAAAAAATGCTTATAAAAGCCACGGAGATTGAAAAAACCAGAGGCATGGCTAAAAATAAATACTTAAAACCAACTTATGAAGATGATTTAGAAGAAGTGGTAAATCTGTTAAAAGGTTTGAAAACTATGGATAAAGATTTAAAAATTGCCTGCGTTTTAAATGCAAAAAAGGAAACTGCATATTTATTCGCTCATCCACTGATTGAGATTAATAAAATTAAAAATAATATTAAAAATAAGAATAAAAACAAAAATATAGATATAGTGAATATAGCCAATTTAGATAAAAACATAGGATTTGAAAAGGTCAGAAAAGATGCAGAGAATATATTGGACGAATATTCAAAAAATAACATAACTATTGACTATATCACGGGTGGATTGGATGAATATCCAGTTACTGGAAGAAAAGCTGTGGATATCTTAAAGGAAATTAATCCCGATATTGTTGTAGTTTCGGGAGTCCCCCATGCACTTCCTATTGAAGAGTTGAAGGAAATAAATAAAAATATAATAACCATTGGAATAAGCGATGGTCCAAGATTATACCATCCAATAAAGGATGTTTATAATTATGGTATTATTGAATTGGATGCTCATGCAAAGGTTTTGGGAAAAAGAACTGTTGTAAAATCAAGATTTGGTGAAGTTTTAAATTACGCATTTAAATAATAAATGAAATATAATTAATAACAATAATGAAAAATTAATTATTAATTATAAATCATATTAATATATGCTATCAATAACCATCTGGTGAAAATATGGAAAAACCATGGGTGGAGAAATACCGTCCAAAAACATTGGATGAAATTACAGGACATGATGAAATCATAAAACGGCTTAAAAACTATGTAAAAAAGAAATCCATGCCGCACATGTTATTTAGCGGTCCGCCCGGCGTTGGCAAGTGCTTAACGGGAGATACAAAAGTAATTATAAACGATAAAATCGAGAATTTAGGGGATGTTGTAGAAAAAATAAGCAATGGAAAATTTGGAGCTACGCTTGTAAGTAATCCAAATAATTTAAATGTTCTAGGTATCGATGAAGATGGGAAAATTAAAAAATTCGATGTGCAGTATGTTTATAAAGATAAAACTGACAAGATAATAAGAATAAAAACTAGATATGGACGAGAACTAAAAGTAACGCCATACCATCCACTTTTAATAAACAAAGAAGATGGAACTATAAAATGGGAAAAAGCTGAGAATTTGAAAAGTGGAGATAAGCTGGCAACTTCAAGGTATATTCCACTCAATGAAGATAATTTAGATAATTCAACCGATGAACATAAATATGAAAATATGTTATCGGAATGGCTTGGCTACTTCATGGGCGATGGGCATGCCGATAAAAACTGCAATACAATTACCTTTACAAACAATGACGAAAACCTTAGAAAAAGATTTGCAGAGCTCACCGAAAAACTGTTCGATGATGCAAAAATAAAAGAGAGACTCCATAAAGATAGAACTCCAGATATATATGTAAATTCAAAAAAAGCAGTTAAAATAATTGATAATTTTAGAGGAAAAAAGTCCCATAAAATAAAAATACCAAATTATGTGTTAAACAGTCCATCTTTAAAATATTTCATAAAGGCGTATTTTGACTGTGATGCAGGCGTAGAGCATAGCTCCATCGTATTATCCACGGCAAGTAAAAACATGGCTGAGGATTTATGCTATGCACTTGCGAAATATGGAATAATTTCAAAATTAAAAACAAGACATAATAAAAAACATGGGAAGGATTATTATTATGTTGTAATATCTAATTCATCCAATATTAGAAAATTTTTGGAAGAAATAGGGTTTAATCAAGATAAAAAATATAATAAAGCAAAAGAATTATTAAAAAACGAAAATCCAAACCTTGATGTAATTGCAATTGATAAATCAAAAATAAGATATATTGCAGATAGGTTAAAAATACAATTCTCTGATGATAAAAAAAGATGGGGATACGCCAAAACTAAAAAAACAAGTTTTGAAATATCTAAAAAAGTTTATTATAAATTAGAGGAAATAAAAACTCTTAAAAAGTTAATAGATAAATCCATATTAATTGATTGGAATGAGGTTGCAAAGAGAAGAAAAGAAATATCCGAAAAAACAGGAATAAGAAGCGACAGAATTTTAGAATACATCAAAGGAAAAAGAAAACCAAGTTTAAAAAACTATCTTAAAATTGCCAAATGTCTTAATATAAATATTGAAGATACTGTTGAGGCAATGAAATATTTTGCTAAACATTATACTACTTATGCGGAGCTCGGAAGAATTATGGGCACATGGAATTCAAGTGTTCGATTATATCTTGAAGGAAACACCTGTGATATTAATAAATTGGAGGAAATAAGAACCGCTGAGCTCAAAATAATAGGTGAAATATTAAATGATGAAAAATTAATAGATGCTATTGCTTATGTGTTGTTCTTAACAACCAACGAGATATATTGGGATGAAATCACTGACATAAAAACATTAGAAGGGGATTTTACAATATATGATTTGCATGTGCCAAAATACCATAACTTTATAGGTGGAAACTTACCAACTGTATTACACAATACAACTGCGGCATTATGTCTTGCAAGGGATTTATATGGTGAAAGTTGGAGGGACAATTTTTTGGAATTAAACAGTTCGGATGAAAGAGGTATAGATGTAATAAGAACAAAAGTAAAAGATTTTGCACGAACAAAGCCAATTGGAGATGCACCATTTAAGATAATATTCTTGGATGAAAGCGATGCTCTTACAAGCGATGCTCAGAATGCATTAAGAAGGACTATGGAGAAATATTCGGATATATGCCGATTTATCCTTAGTTGCAACTATCCAAGCCGTATTATTCCTCCGATACAATCAAGATGTGCTATATTTAGGTTTTCACCATTGAAACGGGAAGATATTATAAAAAAACTTAAAGAAATCGCAGAAAAAGAGGAAATTACTATCGATGAAAGTGGCATCGATGCAATAATCTATGTATCAGAAGGGGATTTAAGGAAGGCTATAAATGTATTGCAAACTGCTGCAACAGTTTCAAAAAATATCGATGATGAGGTAGTTTATAAGGTGTCATCAAAGGCACGACCAGACGAGATTATAAAAATGGTAGAGCTCGCACTGAATAACAAATTCATTGAGGCAAGGGAGCTTCTATATAATTTAATGGTAGATTGGGGAATGAGTGGAGAAGATATCCTATTACAGATGTTTAGGGAGATTCCTAATTTAGACATTGAAGAAAGAAAAAAAGTATCTCTCGTTGAAGCAATTGGGGAATGTGATTTTAGAATCGTTGAAGGAGCAAATGAAAGAATACAGCTTAGTGCACTGCTTGCTAAAATTGGAATGTTAAAAGATGGTTAAATATATAGTATTTACTATTATGCGGGATATAGATTTCCATGGAGTATATTATTAATTTATATCCTACATTAACTATATATACCAAATTAAATATTTTATTAGTAAAAATAATATATAATTAAATCGGAGGAGTAGAAATTGCCAGGACTAAGGAGAATAGTGTTGGATGTTTTAAAAACACATGAGCCCAAATTAACAGATTTAGCGGTAAAATTGTGTGCGTTGGATTATGTGGATGGTGTAAATATTACAGTTTATGAAATAGATAAATCCACAGAAAATATTAAAATTACCATTGAAGGGATGGATTTACAGTATGAGCCTATAAAGGAGATAATCGAATCTATGAATGGTGTAATACATAGTATTGATGAAGTTGCCGCAGGAAAAAGAATAATTGAGGAGGTAAGAACCCCTCAGGATAGAATGAAGTATTAAGTATTATTTATGCTAATTTTAAATGTATATAATTATATATTCTTTTATTTCTTAATTTTTTATTTTTTAATTTAAATTTAAAGAGGATATTATGATAACTAAACCCGTAGATATCAATCATATATTTGATGAAGAAGGTATTAAATTACTCAAAGAATTGGGATGGTATGGTTCAGTTGCTGTTCAACATCATGATGGATATGATAATGAAAAATTAGAATGTGTTAAAGAATATGGTGAAAAACACGGTTTGAAAATATATTCTGGAATAAAAATATTATCAAAATCTTCAAAAGAATTACCAAAACTTGTTAAAAAATACAGAAATAAAGTTGATATTATACTTGTGGAAGGTGGGGTTATAAAAATTAGTAGAAAGGCATTGGAAATGCATGATGTCGATGTTTTATCCACACCTGAGTTAAACAGAAAAGACAATGGTATTGACCATGTTCTTGCAAGGTTGGGGAGCTCACATAGGATAGCAATTGAACTGAATTTTAAGAGTTTATTGGAAAAGAAATACTATGAAAGGGCAAGGATAATATGGGTATTTAGAAGAAATTTATTTATTGCAAAAAAATACGATACTCCTGTTATAATTTCAAGCGGTGCAGAGAACATATACGATATAAAATCACCAAACGATTTAAGAAGTTTTTTAAACACTCTTACAATGGATACTAATTATTCAAAAAGTATAATAGAGATGCCCTATAAGATTGCAGAATATAGAACATATTTAAGAAAAAATAATGTAATAAGATATGGTGTGGAAGTAGTTGATGATAAAATTGAATAGATAAAATAAAAATTAAAATAAATGAATTAAGTAAGTGATAATAATGTTCGAAAATAAAAAATGTGAGATATGCGGAGCTCCTGCAAAAACATATCTTTTTGGAAGATTTTTATGTGGTAGTGAGAAATGCATCGAAAAAGCAAGATTGTTAAGAGGAGGTCCAGCAGGTCATAAATTAAGGGTGGTTTCTGTTGGAAGTAAAAATCCTATTAAAGTTAAGGCTGTTGAATTGGCAATGGAAAAAACAATAGGAAGCGTTCTTGTGGTGGAGGTTGATGCCGATAGCGGAGTATCAAAACAGCCAATAGGATTTGATGAGACAGCCAAAGGAGCCATAAATAGGGCAAAATATGCATTTGAAGCTAAATCTTCTCTGTATGGAATTGGTATAGAGGCAGGTCTTGTTGAAATCGGCGGAAAATATTTAGATGTTCATGTTTGTGCCGTTTTTGATGGATTGAATTATACTATTGGAACCTCTCAGGGATTTCAAGTGCCAGTGGAGCTAGTCAAAGAAATGAAACATGGAGAAGAATGTGGGGTCGTAGCTGAAAAAATATATAATATAAAAAATATAGGGAAGAAAGAAGGAATAATAGGTTATTTAACCAATGGCGGTATTAACCGACTAAATTTATGTGAAAATGCAGTGTTAATGGCTATGGTTCCAAGATTGCTAAGTAATAGAAATTATTATAATATAAAATAAGATATAAAAAATATTTTATAAAAAAATATACCTATAAATAATTTAAAAGTATAATCTATTTTATCCTAAATTATAAAGTGATAGTTATGAAAGTGAATCATGAAAAATGTGGGTATTGTGGAGCCTGTGTAGGAGTATGCAATAAGCTTGCAATAGAGTTGGTAGAAAATATAATTGTTATAGATACTGAAAAATGTAATGATTGTAAATCATGTATGATGGTATGTCCATTAAACGCATTGGAGGAATAGTATGAGAGAGTTAATAAATAATGCTAATTATGATGTGGTTGTAGTTGGTGCAGGGCCCGGAGGAAGTATGGCTTCATATTATGCATCTAAAAATGGAGCAAAAACACTATTGATTGAAAAATCTCAGGAAATTGGTGAGCCTGTAAGGTGTGCAGAGGCAATTCCTAGATTGGAAGATTTTGGAATAATACCCGACCCGCAGTTTGTGAGAAACCATATAAAAGGGGGATATTTAATAGCTCCAAATGGTAAAAAAATAGAGGTTAAAGGAGGAAAAACTGATGGGCATGTTGTGGAGAGAAAGATATTTGATAAATATCTGGCAATAAGAAGTGCAAGAGCTGGGACAAAAATGGCAGTTAAAAGTAGGGTTGTGGGTTTGGAACATAACGGCGATGGATATGATGTAATAATTAGCCATCTTGGAGAGGAATACACTGTAAAAGCAAAAATTGTTATAGCAGCAGATGGGGTCGAAAGTTCTGTTGCTGAAATGGCAGGTTTAAAGTCTAAAAAGATTCCAACTCAGGTATGTTCTTGTGCAGAATATGAAATGACAAATGTTAAATTGCTCGATAATGAAATGATGGAATTCTATTTTGGGGATATATGTCCAAAAGGATATGCTTGGATATTCCCTAAGGGAGATACTGCAAATGTTGGTTTAGGTGTTATCGACAAAAATAAAAAGGCAATTGATTATTTGAATGAATTTATAGAACATCCTATATTGGAAGGAAGATTAAAAGATGCTACCCCAATTGAATTTAAATGTGGAGGAGCCCCGGTTGGAGGACCAATCGAAAAAACTGTGGATGATAACATAATGGTTGTTGGAGATGCCGCAGGGCAAATAAGCCCTTTATCCGGTGGAGGAATCTATTTATCCATGAGTTGTGGTTCCATGGCTGGTGAAGTGGCGGCAAAAAGTATTAAAAATAATAATTACTCCAAAGATGCATTAATTGAATATGAAAATAGATGGAAGGAAAAATATTATGACATCTTAATGGCTGAACTTAAATATAAAAATGTTCTTCAAAAATTAACTGAAAATGAATTAAATGCACTGGCTGATGCAATGGATGAAAAGTTAGAAGAAGTAGATGTAAAAAAGATAGCATTTAAAGCGGTAAAAAAAGCTCCTTCATTGTTAAAATATTTTAAAGAAATTATTTAATTTTTCTTTTTCTTTTTATTAGTTAAATATCTTTTTCCTTATTTTTTCTCACATAATAATCATAGACATACCATATTATAACTATCAATATTACCAACCATATATTTTCTTTTAAAAATATTGAGATATATCCAATATATGGAATTACTAAGGGTTTTCCATTTATATCCACAACTCTCTGTTTTATCTGGTTTGTGGATATGAGTTCGGGGTCATAGGTTGGGTTGTTATCCCCTTTTGTTATAATATAGGTGGTGTTGTTAATTTTTATCTTTTTAATGATTCTATGAATTACAGGTTCAATATGATTTCCGTCAAATCTTATTAATGTTTTGTTATCTATTTTAACAATATATTGGGCATGATTTTCCCAGTATTTTGGCCAGTGTGCTTTATATACAACAATATCCCCAACCTGAACATCGTTTGGATTGAATTCCCAATTTGCATTTTCTACAATTACAAAATCTCCCCTTTCCATCACAGGATACATGCTGTTTGATACAACAACATTTACATGAGTCCAAACTGTTAAAAGCACAATTAAAAAAACTATCCACTCAATTATCTCCTTTTTATTAAATTTTTTATTAATGTTTATAGTATCACCTCAAATGTTATATTCTATTTATTATACCATTATGAATTTATAAAAATATATCTATAAAAATTTACAGGTGCTTTATAATGTTGTTGGTTAATTAATTGATTAGGTGCCTGAGTACATGTAATTAAATAATTGATAGTTCATATATAATGAATGCAGGATTAAATATAGATTATTTCCGAAAGATTTATATATATCTTTTTCTAAATTTAAAAATACAAAACTTTGAGGTGATATAATGGCAGAACTTCCAGTTGCACCAGTAGTAAGAATATTAAAAAAAGCAGGTGCTGAAAGAGTAAGTGAAGAAGCAGCTAAGGTATTAGTTGAAGCTTTAGAAGACATTGCAATGGACATTGCAAAAGAATCCGCAGAATTAGCAAAACATGCTGGTAGAAAAACAGTAAAAGCTGAAGATGTAAAAATGGCATTAAAAATGTAATAATTTATTGTATACCTATAATTAATTCTCTATTTTTATTTTTATTTATTATTAGAATTATACTTATTTTATGTTTATGTTATATATAAAATTTATATAATATTAATTTATAAAATTTAAAAATTAATTTTAACATTTTAACTTTATATTTATTTACAAATTAATATAGAGGTCTTAACATGAGGATAGTTTTTGCATTGGGCGGTTCGGTTTTAATGCCGAAAGAAGGAGCATCAGTAGATAAATTAAAAGAATATGCTGAGGTATTTAGAAAGATAAAGGATATGGATAATGAATTGAGTATAGTAGTAGGCGGCGGAAATACTGCGAGAAATTACATTTCTATTGCCAGAGAATTTACAAATGAGGCTTTCTGTGATGAAATAGGCATACTTGCCACAAGAATGAACAGCATGCTTTTGATGTCTGCCCTTGGAAACTATGTTATAAAGAAAATTCCAGAAAACTTTAAAGAAGCAGAGTTGATTTTAAATTTAGATAAAATCGTTGTTATGGGTGGGACTCATCCTGCACATACAACAGATGCAGTAGCGGCTTCACTGGCAGAGTATATTAACGCAGATTTATTGGTTATAGCTACAAATGTTGATGGTGTCTATGATAAAGACCCAAGAAAATACAAAGATGCAAAAAAACTGACTAAAATAACTACAAAGGAGCTCTTAAATATTACAGGTTCCGCCTCAATAGCCGCAGGTTCTTCTTCCATAATTGACCCACTAGCATCTAAAATTATAGATAGGGCAAAATTAAAAACTGTGGTAATTGAAGGAACTCCGAAGGAAATATTAAATACTATATCTGAAAAGCATCATGGAACTGTAATAGTTCCAGAGGAATAAAAAATAATTTTTTGGTGATATTTTATGGAAAAACATAAACACTGTTTAAATTGTGGAATATCTATTCCACCTGATGAAATTTTTTGTTCAGAAAAGTGCAAAGAAGAATATTTAAAAAAGAGAAAAAAAATAGTGAGAAATCAGCAAATGTTTTTTCTCATGATGCTAATAATACTGGCAATTTATGTTGGCATGATGTTTTTTAAATAATAGGTGTGGTTGTGTTTAATTATACCACATAACAATAAACTTTATATATTATATATTACTTCTTTATTTTGCGAGTAAGTTAAAGAAGCGGGGTAGGGTAGCCAGGCCCATCCCGCCGGGCTCATAACCCGGAGATCCGAAGTTCAAATCTTCGCCCCGCTATTATTTTAGGTTCCAAAACGAACGAAGTGAGTTTTGGACTTTCGATGCAACCTTTTTTAAAGGTTGCGTTTGAATCTTCGCCCCGCTACTTTTTTTTATAATTTTTATCTAAATTGTAATATTCCTTTTTTAACAATTTGGTTCTATTTTTGGTTTCTGTTAGTATGGTGTAGAGCTCATGTTTTTATCTTATTTAAAAAATAACTTAACAAACTCCAAAGTCGTTGGATTTAATACTACAACAGCTATGAATAATATTATGAAGCCAATGGTCATTTTTTTATCTAATTGGTTGTATTTTTTATCTAATTGATATTATTTATTATCTATATGTCTCATTAATTCTTCTTTTGTTAGTAATAAATCCTCTTTTGTTGCTAATTTTCTTAATTCATCTCTTATGTCATGTTTAATTATGTTTGTTTGGTATTGTGTTTCTTCCCTTGCTATGGATATAGCTATTTCTTTTGTTTCGTTTTTATTTTCTTCCAATCGTTTTTCAAAATAATCAACTAATTTTTTTGCCTTTTTATCATCTTTAACTATTTCCAAAATATCTGAGTATAGTGTAGAACTCATGCGTTTCACCTTACTAAGAATATAAACTTAAAAATCTCTGGATCCACTATTGTAATGTTATCTTTCTTACAATAAAATATAAAATTTATATTATTTAACTATTTTAATTTAACTATTTAAATTAATAAATATATTTTAATGAAAAAAAAGAAAAAAAGAATTAAAAGAAATTAGTAGTTTTTGATTAAGTCTAATGCAGCTTCTCTTGTTTTTTCTCTGTCTCCACCTGCAACAACTAAAACATCATGCCCGTTTGCAGCATTTTCAACAACAGCTAATGTTGCTGGACTGCTGTTGTCGATTGAAACTTTACCAGCATCTTGAAGTTCTTTTGTTAATTTGTTTACAACTGGACCTCCAATTAAGATTAAGTTTTTGTCTGCGTTATCTAATGATACTTCTGTGTCTAATTTTGCAATTGGAGCTGTTACTGGAACTGCTTGTTGGGCATTTGCTTTTAGGTCATTTAATGTAATATCTGCGTTTAATACTGTTGCTTTTTGTCCAACATTTAATGTTACATCTTTTGATACATCGGAATAAACATATATTTTATAAGTTCCTGATGCTGAATCAACAACTTTATCTATTTTTAATTTAAAGTAATTATCAATTGCTGAGAATTCATCTCCTTTTGAACTTAATTGATTATCATCGTTGGTAGGATCTGTATCATCTACTAATGCTATACCACAAATTAATTGGTTATCAACCTTACCTTCACCTTTTATAGGAACTCCACTATCTGTGATATCGGTAGATTTTTCAATTTTTATTTGATCAGTATTAGGATCTTGAACTACTGCATATATTTTATAGTCTCCTTCGTACTTATCTCCTAAGTGTAATTTCTTTATATCATTTACTAAGTATAAATCAGCGTATCCAGTAGTAGCAGCTACGTTTTTATATGCATTTGTAACTATTATTCCCACAGGACCGCTAACTAATACCAATGGTTTTGTAGCATTGGCATAATCAAACTTCTCTGCTACAACTTTACCATCTTTTAATATTTGGACATCTACTTTTGGAGCTGCTCCAGCTGTAGTGGATTCCAATACTGTCTTTACTTTAGCCGTGTATCCATTCCCTAAATCCTGTGATTCTCCTTCACCCAATACTCCATTGTATGCTAATTTACCAATTATTAAGTCATCATTGTCAGCGTCTGCTTTAACAAACATGTATTGCTGTCCTAAGAATGGTATTAATACTCCAGGAGCCAAATATGTATCGTTTGTTTTTAATTCTGAATCATCAGTTACTATGGAAGCATAACCTACTAAATCAACACCAATTTCGTTTGATTCATTTTTCATTGCGAAAAATCCTAATTCAATACCATCATCATCATTTACTGAATAAATATTTTTTAAATCTACATCATCAATTTTCATCAATGTGGATAATGTTTTTGTAACGTCATTAGATGTGTAATATGTCTTACTCCCATAACTTACACCACTTGATAATGGGTAATCACCGTCATCAGGGGTTACTGCATATGTCATATTTCCGTCTTTACTTGTGTTGAACTCTACTTTACTAGCATCTGATGAGACATGAACATTTAAATCAGCACTTCCATCTGTAACTGCTCCTGTTTTGTAGCACATTGAACCGATTTTTGCTGCAACATCAGCTGCTGAAACAACGTCCATTGCTGCTGCGTTTGAACCTACTACAATATCTACATTTGGCTGCCCATCTTCAACTGCATTTTTCATAAATCCTGCAACATCTCCTGATGTTGTGGCTGCTGCCATTACACCGCTTGCCAATGCGGAAGCTACCATAGCTCCACCAATTGCCATTGCTCCAATTTTCTTTAAACTCATTGCCATATTTTTTCACCCTCAAATTTTTTTTTGAGTATTTAATTTTTTACAAATAACACTTTGTATTTTTAATATATATACTTTACCATCTGAAACAGTTCTAACAATAGTTTCAGGTCTGAAAAATTAATAATTTAGTAGCAATGTATAAAATAACATATAAAAACGACTGTTTTTAAAAAATAAATAGTTGCAAATATTTACAACTTTTTTAAAGGAATTAAAACAAATATTTGTTAATTCATATATTAAAGTTTTTTATTTAGTATTTCCAAAGTTTTTCTTTGAATATCAATCAAAATGTCAAATTTGCTATTTAGGGCATCTAATTTATTATCAATAGCATTTAGCTTATCTAATTTGTTATCTATTGTATTTAGCTTATTTACTGTAAGAGTTTGGAGCTCTACCAATTTATTAATGGCATTAACTCCTTTGTCTAATTTTCTACCTATATCTATTAATGAATCAACATCTAATTTTATGTCTTCATTTGTAGGTAGTGCCAATCTTTTACCAATGGAACTATATTCTATATTTTCAACAACCGCATCTTTTAATTTATTGCCTATTTTTAAGATAATGGCACTAATTACATCAGGATTATCAGTATTTACAAAGAGTCTTACGGTGTTGTCCTTATAATTAAAAACAGCCCCTTCGATACCTAAATCTATAAATGCCTTTGTAATAGCATCCCTAAATCCAACATCTTGAACATTGCCTTCAATTATAAAGTAATATGTTTTTTCATTATTTACGGTGAGCTCCTCTCTATTTTTATTTATATCAACTCCCATAATAACCACCAAAAAAATTTATTAATTATATTTAATTTTTATCATTTTTATAATTACTCATCCACGTAATAATATTCTCCAATTTCTTTCTGGTATAAATCTCTCTGACTTCCTTCTTTATTTACTCTCGGTCTTCCCGTGTCTGGGTCTCTTCTGAATGTTATATTCATTTCCTTTAAGAACTTATTTGCACCGCTTCTTTTATCCAACGGTGAAGAACCTTTTCCAATTTTACCAGCCTCACCGCTGAATACTACAAATCTATCTGAGATATAATCTTGGAATAATATATCATGATCCACTACAAACATTGCTGCATCCTTTTCATCTGCCATTCTTCTTATTGTTCTGGATACATTTAACCTCTGCTCCACATCCAAAAATGCCGAAGGTTCGTCTATTAAATATATATCTGCATCCTTACTTAGACATGCTGCAATTGCCACTCTTTGGAGCTCACCACCAGAGAGGTCTTTCACATCAAAGTCCATTATTTTTTCCAAGCTCAGCGGCTTTATTATCTCGGATTTATAAAAGGAAGTGTTTATATTCGCTATGCTCATTAAAAGGTCTCTAACTGTTCCATCATAATCTGAGGAAATATACTGAGGTTTGTATGACACCTTTACATCCTCACTTGAAACACTACCTTCATCAGGTTTAACAATTCCAGCAAGTATTTTTACAAATGTTGTTTTACCTATACCATTTGGTCCCAATATCCCTATTACCTCCCCCCTGTGTATTGTTCCACCATCAACAGACAGGTTGAAATCACCAAGGGTTTTTGAAACCTTCGAATATTCCAAAAGCAACGGTCTATTTGAATAATTTGCTGGCGGTCTTTTTTCAAATACAATTGGGTTTTTTCTAAATCTTATATTCTCTTCCCTTAAAAATCCATTTAAATATGTATTTATTCCAACTCTTGTTCCTCTTGGATGAGTTACAACCCCATAGGCAGAGGGAATACCATACATAATATGTATGTGGTCGGAGAGATAATCCAAAACTATTAAATCGTGTTCTACTGCAACAACCTTTTTACCTTCTTCTGATATTTTTCTAATTACCTTTGCAGCATTAAACCTCTGCCTTACATCAAGCCATGATGAAGGTTCGTCAAAGTAATAAATATCTCCTTCCCTTAAACATGCTGCGGCAATTGCCACTCTTTGGAGCTCACCACCACTGAGCTGGTCGAAGGTTCTATCAAGTATGTTTTTTATTTCCAAAATATTTACTATTTCATCAAACAATCCCTTTTCATCTACCTTTTTTAATAATTCCCAAACCGTTCCCTTTACAACCTTTGGAAGAGCATCAATATACTGAGGTTTATGAACAGGTTTAATATTTCCATTTTTTAAATTTTCAAAATATTTTTGGAGCTCCGTTCCTGAGAAGTGTTTTATTACTTTATCATAATTTGGTTCTTCATCCATATTGTTTAAATTTGGTATGAGAGCTCCGCTTAATATGGCAAGTATTGTGGATTTACCAATACCATTTGGTCCCAATATACCAACCACTCCTTCTCTTGGAGCTATTAAGCCGTATAATCTAAACCTGTTTTTACCATAGGAATGCACTATCTTATCTTTGGTGAGTTCCTCTGGAAGACCTATAATTGTGATAGCTTTAAAGGGACATCTTTTTACACATATACCGCATCCGCTACATAATTCTTCTGAAATTATAGGTTTTCCAATGTCTTCATCCATAACTATGGTTTCTTCCCCCATTCTAACGCCGGGGCAGTATTTTATACATTCCATTGAACATCTTCTCGGCTGACATCTATCATAATCTAAAATAGCCAATCTATCTGCCATTACATCACCATTTTAATTTTATTTTATTTAGTTTCTCATTTTTTATTTCCGTTTTTTCCTTTTTTATTTATTTTTTCTTTTTATTCCTTATTTATTTTTATTAGCATAATTTACCAATCCACCAGCACTTAATATGTCCCATTCTATGCCTTTTGGAACATCGCAATCTAATTTTTTATCGTTAATTGTTATTTTTTTATTTTCCAAGTCTATTTCCACAATATCTCCGTCTTGTATATTTTCCTTTTTTATCCCTTTACAAGTAATTGGAATAAGCCCTATATTTATGCAGTTTCTATAAAATATTCTTGCAAAACTCTCAGCAACCACTGCCTTAATACCTGTGTATTTTATAGAAATTGGTGCCTGCTCCCTACTACTTCCACAGCCAAAATTTTCGCCAGCAACTATTATATCTCCTTCCTTAACCTTTTTTGGAAAGTTCTCATCAATACCTGCCATGCAGTGTGATGCGAGCTCGTAAGGGTCTGTTGTTTTTAAATAGGGTCCTGGAATTATAGCATCAGTATCTACATCATCACCAAATAAATGAACATTACCTTTTATTATCATAATATCACCATGATACGCAGCGTTTAAATTAAAAATTATAAAATTATTATAATCAGTATAATAAATTAAAAAAGGGGTTTGATATATAATATAAAATATAAATGTAATATAAAACTAAATATAATTATATTTCACATTTTTATATTTTTGGTGTATTTTGGTGTAAGTATGAATGCCCTTATTGATATAAATTACGATTCAGAAGACAAATGTATCTATCTATATCTGCTAAATAGAATTTTAAAAGATACTAATTTTAAACCATATTTTTATGTGGATGCTACTATAAAGGAAATAAATGACTTTTTAAATAGCGATGAGGATAAAAAAAATCTCCTAAATTATATAAAAGACCTTGAAACTGTAAAAAGAATAATTATAAACAGCAACCTCAACGACTTAAAAAATCGGATAATTGAAAGGAATTTTACAAAAATCACTGTGAAGTATCCGAAAGATGTTCCAAAACTAAGGGTGTTAAAGGAGCTCGGAGAAGTATATGAACACGACATCCCATTTACAAAGCGATATTTAATTGATAATGATATAGTCCCAACAACATACTATTATGATTTTGAGGATGAAACCAGAACAATAGCAAATAATAACCTACCAGAATTAAAAACCATTTCTTTTGACATGGAAGTATATTGCGAAGGTAGAGAACCTGACCCAGAAAAAAATCCCATATTGATGACAAGTTTTTGTTCAAAGGACTTAAAAAAAGTAATAACATACAAACCTTTTGAGCATGAATATGTGGAACTGGTAAAGGATGAGAAAGAGCTCATAAAAAGAACAATTGACATCCTAAAAGATTACGATATAATATACACCTACAACGGCGATAACTTTGATTTTCCTTATTTAAAAAGGAGGGCTGAGCATTTTGGAATAGATGTATTTTTTGACAGAACCGCAGATAAAGAAACAGAAATAGGAACAAAAACAAAAACACAGAAGCATAAACAAAAAATAAAGATTTCACGAGGGGGAATTCATTTAAGAAGTTATATTCCGGGAAAGGTGCATATTGATTTATATCCAATAGCAAGAAGAACCCTAAATCTAACAAAGTATAAATTAGAGGATGTAAGTTATGAGCTCTTTGGAGTGCATAAGTTGGAAGTTGGGCATCAAAATATATCGAATCTGTGGAATAATATGGATAAAAATCTCGTTGAATACTCTTTCCAAGATGCCTATTATACCTATAAAATTGGAGAGTATTTTTTGCCGTTGGAGGTCATGTTTTCAAGAATTGTAAATCAAACACTATTTGAAGTTAGCAGAATGGGAAGCAGCCAGATGGTTGAATATCTTTTATTAAAGCATTCATTTAAAAATAACTTTTTAGCTCCAAATAAACCTTCAAACAGAGAATATCAAAAAAGATTAAGGGAATACTATGAGGGAGGATATGTAAAGGAGCCAATTAAGGGCATGCATGAAAATATTGTGAGCATGGATTTCAGAGCTTTATATCCATCCATCATAATAAGCTACAATATAAGTCCAGATACCATCGACTGCAAATGCTGTGAAGATACATCCGAAAAGATACTGGGGCACTGGTTTTGTAAAAAAAGGACTGGACTTATCCCAATGGTATTGAGAAACTTAATTGAAAGGAGAAAAATAATTAAAAAAATTTTAAAGGAAAAGAGCAGTGGGGAAGAAATTAATAATAAAGATAAAGAAAATAAAAATAATGAAAATGAATACTATAAACTCCTAAATTATGAACAAAAATCGTTAAAGATACTTGCAAATAGTCATTATGGATATATGGCCTATCCACGAGCTCGGTGGTATTCAAAGGAATGTGCCGAAATAATTACACATTTGGGCAGAACATATATCCAAAAAACCATTGAAGAGGCAGAAAAAAACGGATTTAAAGTAATATATTCAGATACTGATGGATTATATGCAGTATTAAATAAAAACACCGATAAAAAAACTCTGTTAAATAAAACCTATGAATTTTTAAACAAAATAAATGAAAAACTTCCAAAAGATATGGAGTTAGAGTTCGAAGGATACTATAAAAGGGGCATATTTATCACAAAAAAGAGGTATGCACTTATCGATGAAAATGATAAAATAACAATAAAAGGATTGGAATTTGTAAGAAGGGACTGGTCGAATATTGCAAAGAAAACTCAAAAAGCAGTTTTAGAAACCCTATTAAAAGAAGGGGATATTGAAAAGGCAAAAACTATTATAAGAAACACAATAACCGATTTAAGAAATGGAAAAATCGATAAAAAAGATTTAATAATATATACTCAACTTACAAAGGACATCAACGAATATAAAACCACCGCACCCCATGTTGAAGTGGCCAAAAAAATATTAAAAAAAGGCGGAAGATTAAACATAGGGGATGTGATAGGGTATATAATTGTCAGTGGAAACAAATCCATAAGTGAAAGAGCAACCCTTCCAGAAGATGCAAAAGATTACGATACATCATATTATATTGATAACCAAATTTTACCGCCAGTATTGAGAATAATGGAATCATTAGGTATTTCAAAGGATGAGCTCCGAAACATTGATAAACAAATTACATTGGATGGGTTTTTCTTTTAAGTTATTGATAATTTAGGCATATAATAAGCTAATATTAAGCTAAATATGGGATATAATGGATAAAATCAATGTATTTGCCTATGGGGAATTAATGAAAAAAGAGAGATTAAAGAAATTGATAAATAGGATTCCAGAAATGAAAAAAGGAAAAATAATTGGATTTGAAAAGTTTTTTGACCAAAATATAGGTTATTATGGCATTAGGAAAAAAGAAAATTCAGTTGTCGAAGGAATTATTTTATTTGGTATATCAGAAGATGAATTAAAGATATTTGACGATTATGAGGATGAAGGAGAGTATTATTTCAGGAAAAAAACCCATGCCTATGATAATGAAGGAAATAAATATGATGTATTTGTTTATATAAGAAATTAATATTTAATATATCTTTTTATTTTTAATTTAATGTTATATTTATAAAATAATTTACAAATTTTAGTGATAATATGATGATATTGGTAGAAAATTTAAATTATGTGGTTGATAAAGAGTTAAATGTCTATGAAAGTGTTGATATCTTAATAAAAAAAGAAAATGAAAAAACAAAAATTGTAATTGGCAAGAACCTTCTGGAAAAGGAAAACCTAAACAAGAAGGATTTAAAAATAATCGATGGAAAAAATAAATGTGCAATGCCAGGATTAACAAACACCCATACGCACATCCCAATGACACTTTTAAGAGGAATTGCCGATGATATGATTTTACAGAACTGGTTAAATGATAAAATATGGCCTAATGAAGCAAAACTCACAAAAGAAGATGTTTATTATGGCTCCTTTTTAGGAGGTCTTGAAATGCTTAGGTTTGGGATTACATCATTTAATGAAATGTATTTCTTTTCGGAAGAGATATTGGGAGCCACAAAAGAAATTGGATTGAAAGGAGTAATAAGTTTTCCAATAATTGACTTTGGAACTCCTGAAAGTAAGGACCTAAACAAACTTTTAAAGATGGCGGAGAAGTTTATAAAAAAGCATAAAGATGAAAAAATAGTTAAACCAGCAATAGCTCCACATGCTCCATATACCTGCTCAAAGGAAACATATACTACATGTAAGGAAATAGCCGATGAATACAACACCTTATTGCACACCCACATATCTGAAACTAGATACGAAGTAGTGGAAATGGAAAATAATATAAAAATGAGACCTATTGAATACTTGGAAAATATTGGGGTGTTGGATAGCAATGTAATAGGAGCTCACTGTGTATGGATTACAAAGGATGAGGTAAAAAAACTTGCAAAGCATAATGTGAAAGTATCCCACTGCCCTGGAAGTAATATGAAACTTGCCAGCGGTGGAGTTATGCCCCTTGTGGAGATGTTAAATGAGGGCGTAAAAGTATCCATTGGAACAGATGGACCTGCGAGCAACAACAATTTAGATATTTTGGAAGAGATGAAAATCACCGCATTACTTCACAAAGCACACAGATGGGACCCAACAGTGGGAGATATCGACACAGTTTTGAAGATGGCTTTTGACAGTGAAATATTGGGATTTGAAAATAACGACATTGTATTATTGGACCTCAATGCACCTCATTTACGACCAGTAAATAATATAAAATCAAATATTGTATATTCTGCAAATGGAAATGATGTGGATACTGTAATAGTGAATGGAAGAGTATTATTGGAAAATAAAAAATTCATATTCGGGGATAAGTTTTTAAACAATATTTATAAAAAGATAGGTAAAATAAAGGAAAAATTTAATTAAATTATTTCGGTGAAAAATAAATGAAAGTTGATATGCATGTCCATACGATTTGTTCCAGATGTTCAATAAATCCCATAAAACTTCTAAAAAAAGTATGTTCGGTGAAAAAAATACTGCCCGTTATAGCAGACCATAATATATTGACAAAGGTGGATTTTGGGATTTCGGGAGAGGAGATAGCCACAGAAAAAGGAGAATTTATCGGGGCATTTTTAAACGAACAAATAAATGAAAAGGATATTTTTGAGGCGATGGATAGGGTAAAGGAGCAGGGTGGATTGATTTATCTACCTCATCCATTTGATGGGAGGAGAAGAAGAGCGCTGTGTAGGTTTGATGTGTTAAATAATAAAGAATTTATTAAGAGAGTCGATATTGTCGAGGTATTTAATAGTCGATGCATAGAAGAGGAACCAAATATAATGGCTTATGAATATGCTAAAATAAATAATCTATTAATGGGTGTAGGGAGCGATTCCCATTTTCCATGGGAGCTCGGCAATGCATATATGGAAGTTGATGAATTTGATAAAGACAATCCAAAGGAATTTTTAAAGGCACTAAAAAAGAATAAAGAGCCAAAATGTTATACAAAATTGGGAACCCCATTAAATATTCTGTTTTTTAGCAAAGTGTCTAAAAAATTAAGGAAATTGAATATTATAAAAAACAAGATATAAAATAGGATATAAAATAAGCAAATTAAATAATAAAATAAATATAGATATGTAAATATAAATACATATAAACATAATTGTGATTATTATGGATATTGATATTTTAAAGGTCTCGGAAAGGTTGAAATTAGATGAATCGGACATAAAAAAGGCATTTGAAAGAAAAATAATTTCTTTTGATGAGTATGATAATAAAAAATACCTTTTATTTAAAAAGAAGCTCAGGCATATTGAGAGGGGGACGGTTTTATTTTTAAATAATAATATGGATATTGTGATGGGCTATCCAAAAATAAGGCGTGCAATGATGCTTTATCCCACTTTAAAAAATTATTTTATTGATAAAATTGTTGTTGAGGAAAAACTAGACGGATACAATGTGAGGATAGCAAAAATTGATAATGGAGTAGTGGCAATTACGCGAGGAGGGCGAATTTGTCCATTCACGACAAAAAAAGCATTAAGGTTTTTAAATACGAATATATTGGACGATTTTCCTGATTTAATGCTTTGTGGTGAGATGATAGGTTTAAACAATCCCTATGTTCCCCATTATTATCCAGAAGTTGATAATGTGTTAATTGAGAAAAAGGATAAAAATAATAAAATTATTGAGAATTTAGGGTTTTATATATTTGATGTAAGGCATAGGGAAACAAATAAGCCACTTTCAATAACGGAAAAGGATGAAATACTTGAAAAATATGGGCTCCCCTATGTAAAACCAATTGGGGTATTTGATAAAGAGAATGTTGAGCACATAAAAAAAATAATATTAAAGTTAAATGAAGAAAAAAGGGAGGGGATAGTTTTAAAAGACCCTGACATGTTAATAAACCCTATAAAATACACCACTCACTACACCCAGTGCAATGATTTATCTGTGGCATTTAGGTATGTATATGATTTAGGTATCGATTTTATGTTCAGCAGATTAGTTAGGGAGGGATATCAGTCATTCGAATTCAATGAAGATGAAAAAGAAATGGGGGAAAGGGCAAAAAATATAGGAAAATCAATACTTTATCCAATGGTAGATACTATAAAAAATATTTCAAAAGGTGAATTTATTACAGAGGATTTTGAGATATATTTAGATAGTGAAGAAGATTTAAATGAGTTTTTAGCATATTTGAAAAAACTCCATATTGCATATACAATAAAGGAAAAACAAAAACTAGAAAATGGAATGCACAAAGTTAAAATAGGAAGAATGTATAATTCAACCAACGATAAAATAAAAAGCCACTTAGATGGAAATTTGTGGTAGATAAAAAATTATAAGTAAAACATAGAAAAAGAGAAAATAAATAAAATATAAAAACATCCGGTGATGAGAGTCATCCCTGCTGATGCTGTATAAGATGAGACCTGGGGTAGCTGAGGATGTTTTTTTAAATCAAACTTTCCGCATTAATTTTATTTTTTATTCTTAGAACTATCTCGGGAATAAATGAAGTGATAAAGGATTTATCGGCATTTTCCATTACTTTTTTATCGTCTCCATTACATCCATAGGCGTTTATTCCAGCATCATTTAATATTTTTACAGTGGTTTTCTCCACCCATTTGTTAGCATCGCTAATATAAACTTCCTCCGGCTTTAATACCTTTGCCATTCCCCATGCTATATATCTACCACCCAATAAACCTAATTTATTCCATTCTCCAATGTCGTCAATTGTCTTGCTGTGGATATTGTTGTATAAATTGCTGTTTTTAACTGCTACCCAGTGAGCATCACCAATAAAATGCCCGCCTAAATTATTTGGATAAATTAAGCTCTCATTATTGTAGTTTAAAAATTTGCTTCCCTTTGCTATTGCTTTCAATATATTTTTATCCAGTATGCGGGTATCCAATTTATTGTATTCAATTTCTTCCTTAATAATTCTTAAAACTCTCGGGACTCCAAAGTTTCCTCGTTTGGCAGTTTTTGGTGAGTAGCCACACATATAACCATGATGATTCCCGCTGAATCCACTTAATATTACATTTAAACCACTCCTGAGCCCTATTCTGCATTCATCCTCATATGCACCATTGGTGGCAACCACCCCTCCTTTTACCAATATACGGGATACTGCAACTGCCTTTGCAAATGCTTTTAACCTATCTTTTGCCCTATTAAACGGAGCTCCTTCAATAACAAGCACATCCACATCCAAATCGATACATGATTTTAAACCAGTGATTAGATCGTCGTATCCATCTCCAATATGGAATATACCTTCCAATCCTCTGCTGTATTTTTTAGCAGCTTCTGCAACAACTTTCATCTCATCCAACGGTGCGGCATGCTCTTCTCCGCCTTGTTCCCCCACAACATTAATACATACAGTAGATGATAATTTTACCCAGTCGTAAAATTCATAGGAATATTCTTTTTCTTTGTCGATAAGTCGTTTGTGTATTCTATTTTTCGGACATCCCATGTATGGCGGTCCTTTGTAATAACACTCGCCCATGCAGTGGGTAATCTCTTTTGGAAACCTCATTGCTCCGTATTTTCCAAAATGGTCTAAATCAATGGGAACCCTGATTTTATTGTGGATAGTTTTAAAAACTTCCAATGGCGTCATGCCTTCTTTTTCCGCAATATCTCCAAGTGCATATGCACATATATGTATTGGAAACCCCAAATAATCAGTTAAAATGCAGTTCTCCATGAACTCCGTTAAAGTCAATGATGAGGCACATGGACCTATGCCAATTTCCACTAAATCGCATCCAAGGGGGAATTTTCTAAAATTACTTCCAAGCTTTTGGATTTCCTCAATACTTAAATCATCAACTGTATCGACTATTTCTATTATTTCTTTTTCAGATAGTTTATTTTTTGTTATTTTTTCAATAACCTCTTTTCTCAATTCTAAACAGGCATCCAAATCATTTACTGCATTTTTTATCATATCTTTCATTATTCCACCGCTAATTTATTAATGGATTTTATAATGGATAAATACCTATCTTCAATTCTTTCAAGGGTATTTAAATCGTATCTGTGAGTATGTAAGATTATTTTATGAGTTCTTTTATCATTTTTATTATTTGTATTTTTATCAATCATATAATCAGGAATTATCAAAATTCCATCATCTGAAAGGCTGATGTCCAAATCAACTATAATCTTTTTTATAAATTCTGTTTCTGAGTTAATTTTTACATTTTTATTGTATTTTAGGGATTTAATTTCATTTTTCTTTTTATTGATGGTTTCAATGTAATCTTTTATTTTATTAGAATCTCCGATATTCAACTTCTTCAACCCATTCATACTATTAATTAAATCATCAAATGTGGCGGATTTTATTTCAAAAATAGGATATGGATTTAGTTTTTCCACTCTTTCCTTATACCCTTTTGAAATAATCAATAAATCATAATGTTCTTTTAGTTCATTGTTGTATGGATTAATTACATCGTAGTCCTCAATACCAATTATTTCTGCAATATCTCTATACATTTTGGTTATACCAACTTTCATAATATCCCAATATCTCATCTAATTTAAAATAATAATTATTTTTAATAATTTTTATATTTTTAAATTTATTTGGATTTACCCCTATCATCAAACCACCTTATTTCTAATTACCTTTATCTACAATAACTATTTCTTTTGGAATATTTTTTATTTTAAATGATAATTTGCCCCCATTATCAATTTTGTTAATTTCATCCCATGTATAGTATGCCAATCCATCAAATACTGCCCCCTTTTCATAAATTATAATATTATATGTATGGTTAAAATTAGATATAATATACCCCAATAATATTATGAGAGCTCCTATAATCCACGAATTTATGGTTATAATTAAGTATCCTCCAACTCCTGCCAGCAACAGCCCGACTAAAAAATAGTGCCAACTTCCGATTTTTCCCTTTACCGATTTTACAATGTCCCCTTTATCTATTTCTGAAATTTTTTTCCAATTGTAGTATATTCCTATTAAAATAATTACGCCCAATAATATTGCCACAAAAATAGCAGTTTTAAAATCAACAGTATGAAGCATTAAAGGCACTAATATTAATAATATAGTGGCTGTGTTTATTAGTTTAAAATAAAGAGGATTAATTCCTTTCATAATTTACACCCCTTAATACATTTTTATCCAAAACAATTTCCTTTGGAATATATTTTATCTTTATTTTTACCCTGCCCCCTTCTTTATGTATATTTAATTCATCCCATGTATAGAATGCAATATCCCCTAAAACAATGCCTTTTTCATATACTTTAATGGGTGGTTTCTGGAAACTATATCTTCCCAATAATTTATATGTAATGTCCGATATTATAAGTATTACTGGCAACCATATGGGTATTATATTTTTGTAGTATAATATAAGTGCAATTCCCAACGTTATAACTATAAATGACTCATATCTTAATTTAGATAAATTTGGCTTATTATTTTTAAGTATTTTACCTTTGTTCATCCTCCCCACTTTTATGAAGGAATAGGCATAAATTATTGATATAAACAAAATTGTAGCTATAAATATTATAACTGCTGAGCTCATGTGGATACATACTGCAATAAATAACATAATTAAAGAAATTAAAAGGATAAGATTTTAATATAAATGGATTTATCCCCCTCATAATTATCATCATTTATCATGTATTTTATTAGATTAAGTTTTTTTATTGCTTTTTTTTTATTTTTTTATTTTAGGTGTTAATCCCAGCTCTTTAATCATTTTAATTACATCTTTTAAATTCCCCGTTTTTGGATTTCC
Organism: Methanothermococcus sp.; assembly: GCF_015523155.1. Lineage (GTDB taxonomy): Archaea > AGJL01 > Methanococci > Methanococcales > Methanococcaceae > Methanofervidicoccus. Next base: position 17,076 of record NZ_WAKW01000067.1, on the reverse strand, counting down.
CACTCCTTTTATATTCATAGGATGATTATCCGGTATCACAGTTGCTATGTTGCTTGCTCCCCCCATCAGTGCAAACTGCATGAGCTCAGCACCTATCGTGGGGGTTGGTGATGTAACTCTTATGTTTGGAAACATCAATCTTACAATTGCAATGGTCTTTGCCTGCTCCAATGAAGAACATCTTGGATGATTTTCCATAGGGGTTCCCTTGTATGGGTTGAATCCCATAATTGGTATCTCATCCACATCTAATTCTTTTAAATATAAGAGATGATTTACCCTATCTTCATAACTTTCTCCAACCCCAATTAATAAACCTGATGATAGTTCTATATTATATTTTTTAACCAACTTACAAACTTTTATTCTATCCTCTAACTCTTCGCCGGGTTTTATTTTTTTAAATAATACTTTGTTTGTAGTTTCCAAATTACAGCAAATGGTGTCTATGCCGTATTTTTTCATTTCTTTTATAGATTCCTCTGTTAAATCTGCACCTGCATTTACTAAAACCTCTAAATTAGTATTTTCTTTAACTATTTTTAGAGCCCTTAATACTTCCCTACCTTCATAACCATGACCTGATGAACAACTTACACGACATATTCCACTTTCTTCTATTGCAATAGCGGAATTTTTTATCCCTTCATCTGATATTCTAAATGGTGTGTAATATCCCTCTTTTGAAGTTCCAGCGGCAAAACCGCAGTATAGACATTTTGGACGAATTTTACAGATGTTTGTAATATGTATTGTTGATGTAATTTCTATCTCTTTTTTAAAATAATCCCTTACTTCTGATGCAATACTAAATAATTTTAAATAGTCCTTCCAATGGGCAATACTGAATAAATTTAAAGCATCTTCTTTTGACAGTAATCCCTGTTTTACATCAATTTCTTCATTCTTTAAATCTTGAAAATTATTTTTTATTTTTGAAAAATTCATTACATCACCAAAATATAAAATTATAATTTTTTTAATAAAAATAAAAAGAGAATAAAATAAAAAAGTATTGTTATATAATTAAATATGTTGGTAAAATATTATGGTTTTATATTACATCCACACTCGCATTTGTTATCTTTACCATGTTTTTCAAGAACTTTTAATGCTGATGGAAGGATGTCTGCTAATGGACCGAAGCACATACTATCTGCTGTTCCAGTTAAGGCTTTTGGGTCTAATTTATCTTCCATGTTTCTAATACCCTCTTTTCTCATTAATTCCAACATTTGTGTGATAGCTTCATCTGCCATCATCTGAGCGAAATCAGCCGGAGCTCCTAGTATATTTGTGACTGCATCTCTGTATGCCAATATTGCCGCATAAACTGGTGCAGTGACTGCTGAACCCATATCGCATACAGGACTGATTAAATTTGCAGGCAACTTGTATGCACTCCCTCTTGCAGTTTTTGCCATACAATAAAATTCTTCGATAACATCCTCTGGTGCAAATCCCTCTGCAATATAAACCTGGCCTTTCATCTCAGGAACACATCCTGGGTGGTAAGAGGTGATATTTAAATCATCCCTTCCCAAGTCTTTGAAAATTTTTGCGAATTTTGGTGTTGGGATGGTGCATGCATGTGTTACAATTGCTCCTTCTTTTATAGCATCTGCGAATTTTTCAATAATAGATGGCTGACTTCCCCCCTTTGGCAGCCATGTAATTACAATATCTGCATCTGCCACTGCCTCTCTATCATCAGATGTTACTTTTAATCCAACTTTTTCTGGATGAACAAGGTGAATATTGGCTTTAGGTGGTTTTGGTAGTTCTTTTGCCTTAGCCTTAACGGCTTCTCTAATAGCAGGCATTACCTTTTCTGGTTCTCCTGCTAAGTGAGCTTCCATAACTTCTTTTGGGTCAAATTTATCGATAACAACCAATCCAGGTTCTTCTGCAAAGCATGGGTCAGAAACTACAACTTCATCAACTTCTGGGATTAAATGTAATAATTCAGCCCCATAAGTTATTGAAGAATGAGTTAGTGCAATTTCAGGTATTCCTACTTCCTTTGCAACTTCTGCTGCTCTTGAAAAATTTGTAATTCCAGATGCAGCGTGTGTTCTATAACATCCTGCTCCCAATATAGCAATTTTCAATATATCACCTCAATTTTTGTAATAAATTTATTGTATAAATTAATATAAAAACTTATCGATTTAATTTAAAGTATTAACATATCTAAAAAAAATATTATTGATGGTATTAATATATTTAATGATTATAAGTTATTAAGATTATAAATTTTAGTAAATTTTTTAAAAATTATTCTCTTTTAAAAAGAGTTTAATTATATAATATTTAAAATAGATTATATTATTGTACAAAAATAAATCCTGCAAATTAATTTTTCCACATTATAAAAGAGCCAGGGAAGGGATTTGAACCCTTCTGAAGCGGATCTGCAGTCCGCTGCCTCGCCGGACTAGACTACCCTGGCATACCAATATATATAATTAATTCATACATTAAAAATACAATTCTAATATATAAACTTTTTGGTCATGTTATTATAAATATTAAAATAAATATAACATATACCATGACGGGTATCGTAGATATCAGTAAAAAATTATAAAAACATTAAGGAATTATTATGATAATCTCTATAATCGGCGGAACAGATGGACTAGGAAAATGGTTTGCAAGATTTTTAAAAAATAAAGGTTTTGATGTAGTAGTTACTGGAAGAGATGTGATAAAAGGTAAAAATGTTGAAAAAGAATTGGGTGTAAAATACACCAACGACAACATTGAAGCCTCTAAAATTGGAGATGTTGTAATGGTTGCAGTCCCTATAAATATTACCGAAAGGGTTATTCAAGAAATAGCCCCACACGTGCGGGAAAATTGTGTTTTGATGGACATCACATCTATAAAAGAAAATCCATCAAGAGCCATGGAAAAATATGCAAAAGATGGCGTTTGCGTAATACCCACCCACCCAATGTTTGGGCCTGCTACTCCTTCATTAAAAAGACAGGTTGTAATACTCACACCCTCCAAAAAGCATAAAAATAATCCATGGTTTGATAAAATAAAAAATTTCCTTGAAAAGGAAGGGGCAAGGGTTATTGTAATATCTCCTGAGAAGCACGACAGGATTATGGGTGTTGTTCAAGGTTTAACCCATTATGCTTATATTTCTCTTGCTGCAACTTTAAAAAAATTGGATATAAATATTAAAGAATCAAGAAAATATGCCTCACCAATATATGAGCTCATGATAAATATCATAGCAAGGATTATTGGTCAGAATCCCTATTTATATGCAGATATTCAGATGCACAATCCACAAATAAAACATATTCATGAAACATTTATAAAAGAATGTAATGATATAAAACAGGTAGTGGAAAAAAAGGACAGAGAATCGTTTGCAAATATAATGAAAGAGGCTGCCAAACACTTTGGAAATGAAACCATCAGGGGTATGAATTACTCAAATAAGGCAGTTGGTGCAATTACCGAAGAAATCGAGAGAATCAAAAAATCAATAGGTAAAGAAATTGGATTAAGGCATGTATATTCAAATAAAGTTCATTTTGGGATTGTAAAGAATATTGTTGGTGATTTTATAATTCTAAATAAAAATGGAAAGGATTTAAAAATTAATATAGCAAATGTAATTTTAATGAATGATGAGGAATTAAAACAATGGAAAGAGCAAAATTTAAAAAAATATTACTATGATATATCAGTATTATTTAAAAAAGAAGTGAATCCGGATATTATTTTGAAATTATTGAACTGCATGTTTGATATTGAAATTATAGATGTATATGAAGGAAGCAATATTAAAAATGGATTTAAAAGCATTACATTTAGAATATACTCCTATAAAAAAGATGATTTGAAGGCATTAGAAGAATCATTTTTGGAAGTTGTGAAAAATATAGGAGGAATTGAGAGATACTAAATAATTTATTATTTTTAATTTATTACTCTTATTTTTTTATATAATTTATTTAAATTTATAAATATATTTTTCTAAAAAAGAAAGTAATGGGAGGGTTATTAGTAGCCCATTCCGCCCATGCCTCCCATTCCGCCCATATCACCTGCTTCTCCACCTGTTTTTCCACTTAATTTTTCAGCTGCGATTACATCGTCTATTCTTAACAACATTTCAGATGATTCAGTAGCTGACTGGATAGCCTGTGTTTTAACTCTCAATGGTTCAACAACCCCATTTTCAGCCATGTCTTCAACTTCTCCTGTGAATACATTTAATCCATATGTTGAGCTTCCATCTGTTGCATGTTTAGCTCTGAGATTTACGAGCATTTCAATAGCATCTAAACCAGCATTTTCAGCCAATGTTCTTGGGATTACCTCCAATGCATCAGCAAATCCTCTAACTGCTAACTGTTCTCTTCCGCTTACTGTGTCTGCGTAGTCTCTTAATCTCATAGCCAATTCTATCTCTGCTGCCCCACCACCAGCAACGATTTTACCATCTTCTATGGTGCATGCTACAACGCCTATTGCGTCATCGATAGCTCTTGCTACTTCATCTACAACATGTTCTGTTGTACCTCTTACTAAGATTGTTACTGCTTTTGGATGCTTGCATTCTTTAACGAATATCATTGCGTCGCCAGCAACTTTCTCTTCTGATACGAGTCCAGCTTCTCCTAAGTCGTCTGCTGTTAAGTCTTTTATGTTTGTAATAATGTTTGCCCCTGTTGCTTTTGAAAGTTTTTCTATGTCTGACTTTTTAACTCTTCTTACTGCAAGGATTCCTGCTTTTGCAAGGTAGTGCTGAGCTAAGTCGTCAATTCCTTTCTGACAGAATACAACATTTGCACCAGATGCTTTTATTTCATCAACCATGTCTTTTAACATCTTTTCTTCCTGTTCGATGAATCCCATCATCTTTGCAGGGTCTGTTATGCTTATTTTAGCATCTGTTTCTGTTTCTTTAACTTCAATTGGGCAGTTCAACAATGCAATTTTTGCATTTTCTACCTTCTTAGGCATCTGTGGATTTACTCTTTCTTTATCGATTAATACCCCTCTGATTAATTCTGTTTCGTCAACAGATGTTCCTTCTTTTTTCTCTACTTTTATTAAATCTTTATCGATTTTACCGTTTTCATCAACAACTGTTGTAACAGCTTCAACAATTATGTCCCCCAATTTTTCCTTAGCTTTTTCAGCGCCTTTTCCTGTGATTGATGTCATTGCTATTTTCTTTAACATTTCTTTATCGTCAGCTTTTACATCAATAGCAATGTTATTTAATATTTCATGAGCTTTTTCAAGTGCTAACTGGTATCCTTTGATAACAATTGTTGGATGAACATTCTGGTCAAGTAATTCCTCAGCTTTTCTTAATAATTCACCAGCTATAACAACGGCTGTTGTAGTTCCGTCTCCAACTTCTTTTTCCTGAGTTTTTGCAACTTCGATTAACATTTTTGCAGCAGGATGTTCCACACTCATTTCTTTTAAGATTGTTACACCATCGTTTGTAACAACAATGTCTCCCAAATCATCAACTAACATTTTATCCATTCCCTTTGGTCCCAATGTGGATCTTACGGTTTCAGCAATAATTCTTCCTGCCAATATATTCATTCTCTGAGCATCCCTTCCCATATATCTTTTTACATTTTCTGGTAATACGACTATTGGTTGACTTGTTGCCTGAGCCATACCATCACCTCAATTTTTATTTTTTATATGATTATTTTATTTTTTTATTTATATTATCTATTCTAACGGTATGTATATGATTATGAACTTCTATATAAACATTACTGAGGTGTGCTATTTTAAAACACTATAATATATACAAATATAAAAATTAAATATAAAATTAAATTAAAGAATGCAAAAGAGATTATGTAAATGTTATTCTTATGGAATTATTCTTTTTTTTAATTTTTACATCTTAGAATAATATCCTTAAAGAGACTCTTCTGAAAAATTTCAATTTTACCATCGTTTGCAAGATAAAGTGAGGGTAAAAAATTTTTTATAATATCTTTTTTATTGGAAAATTTATTTTGAAATACAAACTCTCCTTCTTTTTTAAGTTCAGATATTAAATTTTCCATCAAATCAGAAATATCATATTCCTCTTCCATATCCTCCATAATACTATAAACTGGAGTTCCCCCTTTGTTTTTTTGTTTTTTTGTTTTTTTAACCTTTTTAAGCTCTGATTTTAAAGTATTTATTAAATCGTTAAATGTTATCTGTTTAGCACCAATATTTATGGCATGTTTATTATTCATTTTGTCTTTTCTGTTTTTTTTTGTGGTATTTACAATAGCATCGTTATAGTTTCCTTCATATTCCTTATATTCGTTATAATCCTCCTCATTTTCAGAGAGTTCATCTAGTTCATCTTCAAATTCTTCATCTTCTTCTTCATTAAATGCATTTTCACATTCTCCATATAGTATTTGAGATTTCATTCGTAATAATATTCCACCTACGAGAATAACATCTGCGGATAATCTTATATCAAATTTTTTAAGTTCTTTAAGTGTTTTAATATATTCATCGGTTATTTCCGCAATATTGATATTCCAAGGTTCTATGTTTTTTTTATCTATACTTTCCTTTATAATTCTTATCCAAAGTTCAAATTCCATATTTAGCACCTATAAACTTAGCTAATAAAAATATATATTTGATTTATAGGTATTTTTTTTAAACATTTTTCCAAAGAATATTCCAGTGAATAACCCACCTAAATGACATATGTGACCTATTGAAGGTAATATTGAAAATAGCACACATATTATTTCAAATATAGCAAATACCATTGTTGCAGTTTTGAGTTTTATAGGTATAGGTAGAGGAAACATTACAATTTTCATATTTGGTTCTAAAATTGTTAGGGTCCCTAAAACACCGCTAATTGCCCCTGACGCACCTAGTGCTGGAATATATGTGTTAGTGTAATCTGAATACAATAAATAAGCAATATTTCCAACAATACCGGATATAAAGAATACCTTTATAAAATTTGCCCCTCCTATCAATCTTTCAAGCTTTATTCCAAAGAAAAATAATACAAACATATTGGCAAACAGATGCATAAAATTTGCATGAATAAACATTGCAGTTATAAACTGCCAAGGCATGTTCAACGCATTTGCTGGGTTAAATGATAAGATGGGAACTAAACTGTTAAAGAATAATTCAAATATAAACATTACAATGCATATTCCAATTATATAAATAGTGTAATTCATAATTTCACCATTTTTATTTTTTTAATTTCAAAAATCAAATAAAATAAATAATTTAATTTTAATATCTTAAATATAAATAAATAGTTAATTCTAAATAATTCCCAAAACCCATAAAAACAAAGGTATCGATATAACACCCCATATTAAAGGATTCCAACTTATAATTTTACTTCCATCAAGTGGGTATATTGGTATCATATTAAATGCTGCAAGGAATAAATTAACATGAAAACCTATGCTTGATATTAGTGGAATATTTAATATATAAAACATAAATGCCAAGACAACATTTGTTAAAGGCCCTGCAAGGGATATAAGTCCATTTTCTTCCGTGGTTAGATAATCCTTATAAATATAAACTGCACCAGGGGCTATAAATGTAAAACCCAACAATACTTTTAATACCAATGCAATGGCTAATCCCTCATACCACGCCCTAAATTCACTCCATGCTCCAAAATGACGAGCTACTGTTCTGTGTGCTAACTCATGAAGTATAAACCCACTTCCAACCGCAAATACTGCTATAATAAATTGCAATATAAACCAAAAATCTATATTGGGTATTCCTCTACCATACCATGCAAATATTAATGCAATTGCAAAAGTTGAGATAGATAAATCTTTAATTTCTTTGGAATTAAATTTAAATATGTCTATATACCCCATTATTTCACCAAAATTTTATTTTCGATATATATTTTTATTTATTATAAATTATATTATATGTATGTCATAATTAATAAATAGGTTTTAATATTATAATTTTTAGAGTTTGAATATATAATTATAGGGTGATAACATGCATTTTGTAAGTATATTAGATATAGGAAAAGATTTACTTAAAGCTAATAAAAAACATGCAGATAAAAATAGAAAATTATTAAATAAATATAAGGTAGTTGCCTTTGACTTTATGGGGGCAACAGGAAGCGGAAAGACACTTCTTATAGAAAAATTGATAGAAAATTTAAAAAACAAGTATAAAATAGGCTGTATTGCAGGTGATGTTATAGCAAAATACGATGCTGAGAGAATGAAAAGCCACAATGTTCAAGTTGTACCTTTGAATACAGGAAAAGAATGTCATTTAGATGCACATTTGGTTGGGCATGCTCTAACAGACTTAGATTTGGACAATATCGATATATTATTTATAGAAAATGTTGGAAATTTGATATGCCCTGCTGATTTTGATTTAGGAACTCATAAAAGAATAGTGGTTGTCAGCGTTACAGAGGGAGATGATACAGTTGAAAAGCATCCTATGATATTTAAAACCGCAGATTTGACTATTATAAATAAAACAGATATTGCAGATGCCGTTGGTGCCGACCCTGTAAAGATGAAAAAAGATGCAGAACAATTAAACGATAATATGGATGTAATATTAACCTCGATAAAAAATGATGAAGGAATTGATAAAGTCATCGAATTTATTGAAAAAACAAGGAATGAATTAATAAAAGAATAATAAAATATAAAGAATAAAAAATAAAAAAATAAATTTAGCAACAAACAACCTCTACAAACTTCGGAGCTCTTCTAACTTTATCATACCATAAACTTATTCCAAGCATGAGCTCTCCTTTTTTTCCAACGGCATAATCACATTTACATCCCATATCCTCAAAAGATTTTTTTAAAATCTCAAATCCAAAGGTATCTGGGTATATGGTGCTTTCTTCCCCAAGTTTATCATCTATTTTTTCCATAAATAAAACCATCTCATCATTATCTATAATTTCAAAACCATTTTCTTTCAATTTACTTTCAAGATATTGTTTAATTGAATCGTAATTTTCAAAGTCCTTATCTCTACAAACACCCCTTACAATTAAAAGCCCATTTTTATTATAAATTGGTTTTGAACCTTTAAATGCTTTAATAGATTTCATCATTCTTCCAGTGATAATATTGATTACCATTGTTTCACCAAATTTATTATCTTTTTTTTTTATATTTTTATATTATTTTTTATTTTTTAATTTCTTTTTTATTATTTCATATGCAAGAGCCCCCATTATTGTGGCTAATCCATAGGAAATTATTCTATCTAAAATTGTTCCAGCGGCGGCTTTTGAATAGGATACATTAAATAGCGAATACATACCAATCATTACAGCATCTGAGGTTCCGAGACTTCCAGGCAATGTTGGAATAATTCCTATAAGAAGAGACACCAAATATGTTGAGGATACAGCTAAAAGTGAAATATTACATTTAATTGCTAAGAATAATATGTATATTCTTATAATATCAAGAATCCACCAGCCAAATGATAGTATAAATGGTATGATTATTTTACTCTTATTATTTTTAAAAAATCTTATATTATTTTGAAATAAACGTATGGATTCTTTTATCTTATCTTCATTTATGGTTTTTGAAGAATATTTTGTTACAATTTTTGCTATTTTTAATGCGATTTTAAAAGCTAGTGTTTTATGCATTATAACATATAAACCTAAAATAGTTAATCCGCCAATAACAACCCATACAAATATGAGTTCCTTTACATAGATAATTCCATTTATCACAAAATATATAATTACAAAAAATGTTAATATTAAAAATACCAATGTATCTAACAATCTTTCAATTACTACACTTGAAAATGAAATATGATTTGGGATATTTTCTAATTTTGAAAGATAATATGCTCTAAATGGCTCACTTCCTCCTTTCATAGATGGTGTTATGTTGTTTATAAATTGACCCATTAAAATCAACAAAAGTAAATTTATAAATTTTGCACTGCAATTATTTATTAGTAATATGGACCTCCAACGCATCGCAATGATAAAAATAGTTAGAAGATACATAAATAATGCTACTAAAAAAAGATATATATTCATAGATAAAAATACTACAATGATTTCTTTAATACCTATATGCCACATTATCAACAATATGATAATAATGCCTATGCCATATAATAATATATTTTTTAAAATTCTCTTTATATCCATACACATCCCTAATTTAGAATATTTTTATAGAATATTATAAAATATCATTCTACATCTAATTACTAATAATGCATATCATAATAAAAATAGTGCTCCTAAATTTTAGATATAATTACTCTAAAAATTATTTTAATTAATTTAAAAAATATAAAAAAGGAAGAAGTTTAATATCCTTTTTTTACCACATATTGAACAATTCTTGCAAATGCAGGTCTTGTAATGAATATACCAATTAATACCCCCGTTATTGTTGTAATAGCAAATCCTCTTAACATTCCAATACTCATAACAAATAATGGAAGCATTGCTGCAATTGTAGTCCCTGCTGCTGCAAATATGATAAAGAATGCCTGTTTAATACTTTTTTTTACTTTTTTCGATTCCCCTGATAATATTTCATCAGTTATTACTATCTGGTCATCAACCCCCGTCCCAACAGATGCTATGATTCCAGCAATTGAGGCTAAATCGAGTTTCCAGCCAATTGCCGACGCAAATCCAAGTATAAGTAAAATTTCAGAGGCACAGGTTAGCATAATAGGAAGCACAATTATTGGTTTTTTATATCTAATGGCAACAACAGTTCCAACGGCTAAAAATGCAATTAATCCAGCTATCCCTGCTCCTTTAATAAAATCTTTCCCAAGTGTTGGAGATATGGAATTTACATATTCGATACTAACTTTAACTGGTAGAGAACCCGATTTCAATGCGGTATATATTGCCCAAGCCTCGTCTTCATCATTTTTGGTAGGATTTTTCCCTGAAACAGTAATTATTTGGTCGGGATGGGGTTTTCCGTCTGCCAATCCTGGGGAAAGTGTGGGATTACTTACCAATTTGCCATCCATATAAAGTTCAACCTTATGACCTCCTTTTCCATATGCAACTTTTGCAAATTTATTGGCTCCCTCTGATGTTAATTCAAAACTTACGCCATATCCTGATGGTGTTATTCCAGGTTCTTCAACATAAGCTACATCCTGTCCAGTGTATGCCGTGATGTTATCAATTTTAGCTATAAACACCCCTTGCTGTGTTAAAATCTTTTTTATTCTATCTAAATCAGCATTTTTTGGAATTTCAACAATTATTTCATCATTTCCCCTTGGATATACTGTTATATCACTTAAACCATTTGCATTAAGTCTTTCTGTTAATATGGTAGTTACAACAGTCATGTTCTGTTCTGAAAGGGGTTCATTAGTTTTTAGCACAATTGTAGAACCACCACTTAAATCTACCCCAAAGGAAATTCCTTTAAAAGATATTAAAAGTATCGATAAAATAATAAATCCAATTAGGATTAGTATTTTACTATCTTTCAGTAGTTTCATAATATATCCCTCAATTATTTTAAAATTCATAGAGATTTTTAAATTTTATTTTCTACCTTTATACTCTGAAACATAATATCTTAAAATTCCCGCATTTGTCATCCAGGTAGTCATTAAGTCTGCAATTAATCCAAATAATATAACAGCAGATATATTCTTCAATAAACTTGCAGCAGGAACGATATAGGATACTACCAAATACAATACAAACATAGCTACAATAGTTGTTATAGACATTGTTATTCCAGTTTTCATAGATGATTTTATTCTTTCATCTAAACTTCCTAATCTTCTTTTTAGCACCCTTGTTGTGAGCATAATATCTGTATCAACACTGTATCCAATGAGCATAAGAAGGGCTGCTACTGTGGCTGTTGATATGGGTATCCCAAATAAACTCATACAGCCAACTGCAATTATTATATCTGACACTGCTGCAAGAATAACGGCTGCACTTGGTATTGGCGTTCTAAATACAAGATATACAACAATAGCCATAAAGAGAAATGCAAATCCAACAGCTTTAAATCCATCCCTCCAGAACTTTTCACTCAATGATGCTCCAATCTGTTTTTGTGAATATTGAAGCTCGTTTAGATCATTCACACCAAAAAATTTTTTTAAAGTTATTTCAATTTGAGATACATCTGTATTCTTTCCAGCATCTATTATAACAAATGTCCCAGATGCAGATTGGGATTTCTTAACTTTAACTCCATTTGGAAGCATATTTTTTAGTTTAATGATATCTACATTGTTAGGTGATGTTATTGTTATTTCTGTACCTCCGCTTACATCGATACTCTCCTTCAATCCATGGGCATATACAAAAACAGCCGAAATAATGGTTAATATTATGGGAATACTTGCCATTACTTTATAGTTTATTTTCATTTAATTCCCTCCAATTAATAATAAATATAAATAATAATTCTTATTTAACAAAATATTATATAAATATATTTTTAAAAATAATCTTCAATAGCCATTCCATTTTTATCGCAAATATCTTTTAATTTATAATATAATTTATCATCTATTTCAATGCCATTTTTGTTTTTTTCAATATTCATTTTTTCAATTTCTCCTGGAATTAATATATTAAATCCTTCTGCCGGATCTGAATTTTTTATCTCCTCTATAAGATTATCTACTTTTTCCATGAATTCATTTTTATCTCCAAAGAATTCAGGGTCTATTGCCATAAAGAAATCTCCTTTTGTGCATTTGTCCTTTGGATTTGCTGTTCCCTTTACATTTGTTCCCATTTGGGCACCTCCTATTGCTGAAATGATTTCAACAGCCAAAGCAAGACCATATCCCTTAGGTCCCCCAAATGGAAGTATGCTACCCTCTAATGCTTTTTTTGGGTTTGTAGTTATATTTCCATCTTTGTCCACTGCACAGCCCTCTGGAATTTCTTTACCAATTCTTAAAGCTTCGTATATTTTACCTCGGGCAATGGATGCAGTAGCCATGTCGAGAGAATATTTATGTTTTTTTCCTTTAATTGCTATTGCTATTGGATTTGTCCCCAAAATCTTTTTGATTCCTCCAAAGGGAGCCATTGCAGGTTCTGTGTTTGTGATTGCCATACCTATTAAATCTTCGTTAAGTGCCATTTCTGAGTAATGTCCCGTAATGCCAAAGTGATTTGCATTAACAGTGGCAACTGCACCAATACCTACATTTTTAGCCTTTTCAATAGCCATATTCATTGCCTTTTCACCAATTACATAACCCAATCCCATACCACCATCAATTGTCCCAGTTGCGGGGCTTTCTTTTATGACTTTTATTTTTGGATTTGGTTTGATATTTCCCACTTCAAGACCTATTATTGTTTGAGGGAATCTTCCAATTCCATGCGATGTAAAACCCTTTAAATCCGCCTCAACATATATATTTGCTGTGGTTTCTGCGTCTTTTTTATTTACCCCATATTTCATCAAGATATCTATAATAAGTTTTTTCTCATTTTCTGGCATAAGTTTCAAAGTATCACCTTATTTAGTTATTTATGCATTTATTTGATTATTTATTTAATTATATTAATCATATATTTAAAGTCGTAAATATCCCATATTATAATAAACAATATCACCATCATCATCCACAATGGCAATTATAAGTTTTTTTCTTACAGAATGTGCCACCCTTACAAAACCTGTGAGCTCCGAAATAGCACAAGGTCTATCTTCGGAAAAAACTTTAACAAGATATTCAGAATGAACTTCGTTGATATTTTTTCTACTATATAATCTATAATCAGAACCGTATTTTAAACCAGTTTTAACTATATAACCTCTATTTTTTAAATCTTTATAAACTAAATATTTTATGCACAATCTCTCATCAATGCTGTGTGCATAGTCATATAATTCTTCAAAAGATAAAAATTTATCTTTTTTTTTAATCTTAATCCAGTTTTTAGAAACCAAATATAGAGATTCTATTAATGAAATGGATAAAAAATTATCATTTAATTCGCCGTATCCTTTTGCATTTAATCTTGAAATACCATCTCTACTGAATATTAAAACTCTTTCATCTGAAAGCTTCGCCATAATTGGTTTTTTAGCCATATTTTCCCCTAATTTAAAAAATAAAATAATATGTGGTATAAATTTTCGATTTAATTAAGGTAACCATGTTCTTTTATCTTCAATCTTTGCTGGAAGATACTCTTCAACAACATACTTTAAACCGTATTTTGCCAGAGATTGTTGTTCTGCCCTTTCTTTCATTTCAATCATTTGATTCAATGCTTTTTGCCATTCAGGGAAACTTTTTACAAAATCATCGTTTTTTAGACCATCCTTTAATCTTTTAATATCATGGTCTTTTAAAGGATGGGTGGGTAAATCATAATCGATAATATCTTGAGGCGTAACACCAATTAATCTAGCATCAGGAACTGCAAGTTTTTCAGCTAAATGAACGGCTTTACCACTTCCTACCTTTAATGTCCTGTAAATGTTAAGATAACCATAGGGGTCACCGTCTGTAAATACTAAAACAGGCAGACCTTGTTCTTCATTTAATCTTTTTATAAATCTCCTTGTAGCCCTAGCTGGAACACCCTTTAAGGATGCTAAAATGCAATTGTGTTTTTTCCAGAATTTTTCAGCATTCAATCTTGCAAACATACCTGCTGTTTCTATTGCAAGTATAAAATCTGCATCTGTTTCAAATTCCAATCTTGTAATATCGTTTGGGATGTTGTATGCACCAGTGCCCAATTTTTCACAATCTATCTTTAATTCCTCTCCTTCTGGTGATTTATCAACGATTTTGAGAGGTCCAACAACAGAAGAACCATCTTCTTCAGGTATAAACCCAAGTTCCTCTCTTAAAAAATCCAAAGCAGCTTCAAGGTCCTCTATAACACTATTTGAAGGCTGCTGGTCATCAAATCTTGCTTCTCCCCAGTTTTTTGAAACATAATATGCTTCCCTAAGTGTTGAAAAATCGTTGGTATCTAAAAGCTCTTTTGAAAATTCCATCATTTTTACAGTTTGTGCAAATATTTTAGCCTGATTAACTGTTAAAGTCCTCTCTTTTTCCTTGCCTATCAATACGAATGTTCCCCTTTCCCGGTCAAACTTAGCATTTGCTAAACTTCTAACTGGAAATTTGAGTTTTGGTCTTTTTCCATTAAGTAAGCAATTATACATCTGATTTGCAACATCAATAATTTTTTTCTTGGCATCTTCTCTTGCTTTTGATGATATCATAGTTCCACCGTTAAACTTAATATATTAAATTAAAAATAAATTAAAATATATGTAAATTATAGTAGTTTAATATTTAGTATGATTTTTATATGATAATTTTTATATTTAATAACATAAAAAATAAAAATATTGATTATGTTTATATATATAATTATTATTTATATATTATAATCCTTTAAAATAATTTATTTAACATTATCGTAAAAATATATATCTATTATTATAAGATATATAAGTTATTAGGAGGTAATATCTTGAAATTCTTAAAAAACATATCAATTGAAGATAATCCCTTGCAAGAAAATATGGATAACCTCTCCGATGTTGATAGAGAACTTTTGGAATTAATAAATGAATCAAAAGTTCGAATTACAGTGGTAGGTTGTGGCGGTGCAGGAAATAACGCTATAAATAGGCTTACAATTGAAGGAGTAAAGGATGCAAAAACTGTGGCAATAAATACTGATGCCCAGCAGTTAATAAAAACAAAAGCTGATAAAAAGGTATTGATAGGCAGAAACCTAACAAGGGGTTTAGGTGCTGGAGGAGATCCTACTAAGGGTGAAGAATCCGCAAAAGAAAATGCAGAAGATATTAAAAAAGCACTCCAAGATTCAGATATGGTATTCATCACATGCGGTTTGGGTGGTGGAACTGGAACTGGTTCAGCCCCTATTGTAGCAGAAATATCCAGAAAAATGGGTGCATTAACTGTTGCAGTAGTTACACTGCCATTTTCAATGGAAGGGAAAGTTAGAATGGATAATGCAATTACAGGATTGAATAAATTGAAAGAAGCAGCAGATACAATTGTTATTATACCAAATGATAAATTGTTAGAGATTGTCCCAAATATGCCTTTGAGGACAGCGTTTAAAGTTGCAGATGAGTTATTAATAAATTCAGTAAAAGGAATGATTGATTTAGTTCAAAATGTTGGGGATATACACGTAGATTTCGCAGATGTAAGGGCTGTTATGAGTAATGGCGGTATAGCAATGATGGGTATTGGCGAAAGTGACTCTGAGAAGAGAGCAAAAGAAGCTATAAATATGGCATTGAACAGTCCATTGTTGTGTGTTGATGTAGATGGAGCCACGGGAGCTCTGATTCATATAATAGGTCCTGATGATATGAGCCTTGATGAAGCAAAAGAAATAGTTTCAACAGTTTCAGAGAGGTTAGATGAGAATGCAAAAATAATTTGGGGAACTACAATTGATGAAAATTCTGAGAATGTATTAAGGGTATTGTTAATAATTACTGGAACAAAATCCTCAGGTATATGTCCATTTAATACACCCAAGGGAACTAAGAAAGTATTTATAGATATCCCTACAATCTAATAAGTTTATAGAGGAATATTATGGCAAAAGAGGTAAAAAAGAATAATTCCAACAATGCTAATAATATAAATAAATCAAAAATAAATACAAAAATTGATGAATTAAAATCATTTCTAAATCAATGTAAAAGGGTTTTAATGATTTCAAGAAAACCTACAAAAGATGAATTTTTGAATGTATCCAAAGTAACAGGCCTTGGAATATGCCTTCTTGGTGCTATTGGCTATGTAATACATGTTCCAATAACATACATTAAAGATTTTATAAAACCATAAGATATATATAAAATAAATACCTAATATTTTTTTGAAAACTTTATAATTTCTTTTAAAGATGTTTAATTCTATTTTAAAAGTTTTAATATGGCTTTTATAGATATAAAAAACTTTTCTAATTTTTATTATTTAATCTGGTGATATATATGATTTTTGCCGTTAGAACCACAACTGGCCAGGAAA
>NZ_WAKW01000001.1 GCF_015523155.1 Methanothermococcus sp. | reverse complement strand
ACCCTCACCAAACACCAACAACTGAATTGGCAAACATTATAATTCCTCCTGCAATAGCAGGTGTTGAAGTAGATGGAACAGCCTATAGAATGGATGGTGTCCCAATAGAACTCAAAAAGGTAATTGATGCACCAGAAGGGGTTTTGCCTGACAGCGAAATCTTAAAAATATTGATGAAAAAAGTCGATGAAATGATGTAATTTACAAGTAATATTATCTATTAAACTACTAACCATGTTGCAAACGGTATCCTATGTCCTGTAAAATATTAAAACGTTTTTGCTTTGAAGAGGAACCCTTGGGACTCTTCAAATTTTTTTATTAAAAATCTCTTTTTTGAATTATAGTAGTTAATCTAAGAATTTTATTAATCATTATACCATATTATCATTATATATCTATTTCATGGATAGAAAAGAAGTTAAGACGATTATCACTAAAATGGTAGGGTTTAAATTTAAAAAAGAACAGGAAGAGAAACTAAAAATTAAAAGAAAGGACGATTTTATATTTATCTTCTTATCTTTTTATAATAATATATATCCTGTACAGGTAATGATATATCCATTTAATAACAAGTCATACACTAATATATGTAAATATGTAGAAGTATAGGTGTTAAAATGGATAACAGCGATAAAGTAGTAATTACAGCAGATGAATTAAAAAAAATGATTAGAAACAATGAAGAGGACAGAATAGATGAAATAGATATAGTAACCACTGCAACATGCGGAATAATGTCTGGAACTATGGCTGTTTTTCATATTCCTGTTGCAGATAGCGGAACATTTAGAAAGGCTGAAAAGATTTATTTAAACGGCATAGAAGGTCATGTGGGACCATGTCCAAATGAATATTTAGGTAGTGTAGATGCAGTAGTTTATGGAACAAATTATAGTGGCGAATATGGTGGAGGATTTTTATTTAAAGATTTAGTATCTGGAAAAGAGGTTGAAGTTGTTGTGGAAAGTGGGGGAAAAACATATGAGAAAACGTTATCATTGGAGGATATCCCAACGGCAAAAATGATAGGTACTAGACTAGCATTTAAAAACTATGTTGCCGTCACAAATTTAAGTGATGAACCTATACAAACCATATTTCATAGAAAAAGGTTAAAAAAAGGAGAAGCGTCGTTTTCAGGATGTGGTGAAATAAACCCTCTTCAAAATATGAAATGCGACGAAAAAGAATTATTTGGAAAAAAAGTTTTATTAAACGGTGCAGAAGGACTAATACTTGGATATGGAACGAGACATTCTCAAAATAAACCAAATATAATGATATCTGCTGATATGCACAACATGGATGCTTATTACTTAGGTGGATTTATTACTTCTGCTGGTGTAGAGGTATTCAACACCATAGCAGTTCCCATTGAAGTAAATGAAAAAAACAAGAAATATTTAAAAACACTTGACGAAGGTATCGAGCTCCCACTAACGAATATAATCGGCAGGGTTCCCGTGGGAACTGGAAGATATTCGGAGGTATGGAAAGATGCAGAATTGAGACCAAAAGTTAATGTATATAGGTGTAGAAACTGCGATACATGTATTGCAGAGGTATTATGTCCTACAAAAGCCATTAAGAGAATTCCGCATTTAGGTGGCAGACGCCTTCCAAATGAAAACTGCTTTGGATGCGGAGTCTGTGTAGAGGCATGCCCTTATGGAATATATCAAATGAATAGAAACAGCATATTAGGTATTCCTATTACATGTAGACAGTCAGATAAGGAGCGAGCTCTTAAACTTGCTAAGGATTTGAAGAAAAGAATAAAAAAAGGGGAATTTAAATTATAATATTATTTTATCCATTTATTTACATTATAACTATTTTTTATTATGGATTATATCCATTCATATATTTAGTTTTAAATTTCAAGAAATTACCTATTCATAATAACCCTGAAATATTACCAACATTGTATTTTTTACATTAATATATGATATTTTCATATATTTAGGTATTAATATATTACTAAATTATTTAATGAGTGTAATAATGATTTAAAATAGCAATTCTTAAATATAATATTATTAAAATAATAATTGTATTAGATTAATAAAAATAAAATGGTGGTAAAATGGTTGTAAAAATAGGAATTATTAAATGTGGAAATATTGGGATGTCTCCTGTAATTGATTTAGCATTGGATGAGAGAGCTGATAGAAAAGATATTGATGTTAGGGTTTTAGGTAGTGGGGCAAAGATGGGACCAGAACAAGTGGAAGAAGTAACTACAAAAATGGTTGAGGAAATAAAACCTGATTTTATAATATATATAGGACCAAACCCAACAGCACCAGGTCCAAAAAAAGCAAGAGAAATTTTAAGTGCATGTGATATTCCAGCAGTAATTATTGGCGATGCACCTGGTTTAAGGGCAAAAGATGAGATTGCTGAACAAGGACTTGGATATATTATTATAAAATGCGACCCAATGATTGGTGCAAGAAGACAGTTTTTAGACCCTGTTGAAATGGCTATGTTCAATTCCGATGTTTTAAGAGTATTGGCTGGTACAGGTGCATTAAGAGTTGTTCAAAATGCAATTGACGCTATGATTGAGTCAGTTAAAGAAGGAAAAGAAATTGAATTACCAAAAATAGTCATAAATGAAACAAAAGCAGTAGAAGCTATGGAATTTACAAACCCCTATGCAAAGGCAAAAGCAATGGCAGCATTTGTAATAGCTGAAAAGGTTGCAGATATAGATGTTAAAGGATGTTTCATGACAAAAGAGATGGAAAAATACATCCCAATTGTAGCCTCTGCTCATGAAATGATAAGATATGCGGCTAAATTAGTAGATGAAGCAAGAGAGTTAGAAAAAGCTATGGATGCTGTAAGCAGAAAACCCCATGCAGCAGATGGAAAAATATTAAGTAAAACAAGATTAATGGAAAAACCAGAATAAAATAATTTATTTTTTAATCATTTATTTTTTTATTTTTATTTATTTTACTCCTATCTTTTTATTTTATCTTATTTTTTTAAAGATTTTAAAATATTCATAAATTCCTCAATGGCTTCCTTTACTGTGTTTTTATCTGTTTTAATCAATATCTTTTATAAGCAATAAATAATGTCAATATGGCACTAATTACCATGACCTTTTTTCCTTTTTCAATATCCACTTTTTCACTATTAAAAAACTTAATAATAACTATTAAATAATAGTATATTAATTTTTAATTTATGAAAAATATTCTATTACTTTAAATTATCAATAAATTATCAATTTATTACAACATTATTTAATTATTACTACGGTGATTAATTTGATTTTAAGCATAGATATTGGTTCAACCACGACAAAAATGGTTTTAATGGACGATAAAAACAATATAAAAGATTATACAATAAAAAATATAGGTGTGATTATTGAAGAGAATGATATTCTAAATATAGTTAAAGAATTTGAGAAAAACTACGATATAGATAAAATGGTGGCAACAGGCTATGGGAGGCATAAGTTATCCTTTGTAGATAAAGTAGTTCCAGAGGTCATAGCACTTGGAAAGGGAGCCCACTATTTTTTTGAAGGAGCTCAGGGTGTCATAGACATAGGGGGTCAGGACAGCAAGGTATTAAAAATAAACGATAAAGGAGATGTTTTAGATTTTATACTCTCTGATAAATGTGCCGCAGGAACTGGAAAATTCTTGGAAAAATGTATCGATATTTTAAAAATAGAAGATGATATAAACAAATACAAATCAGACAGTGTGGCAAAAATATCTTCAATGTGTGCAGTCTTTGCAGAAAGTGAAATAATTTCCTTACTATCTAAAAAAACCCCAAAGGAAGATATATTAATGGGAGTTTATGAGAGCATCTCAAACAGGATTGTCCCAATGGTCAATAAATTAAATCTAAATAATATAGTATTTAGTGGAGGTGTTGCGAAAAACAGAGTGTTGATTGAATCCTTAGAAAAAAGATTAAATAAAAAGCTATTGGTTCCAAAAGAACCCCAAATAGTTTGTTGCGTTGGTGCTGGTTTAATGGTTTAATGAAAATATACTAAAAATAATAAAAATATAATCCAAAACTTTATATTTTATTATACCATATCCTTAATTATAGTAATTTTTATATGCTTTATTTAATTCATACTTTAATTCATACTTTACTTTTTTTGGTGTTAAAATGGAATATATATCCAATTTAAAGAGAGCTGTTAAGACCCTTCGAAAAAACAGAAAAAACAATATATTAATATATACACATATAGATACTGATGGTATCACTTCGAGGGTTATATTGGAGGAACTCCTAAACAGGTTAAACATAGAGGCAGAATTTAGATTTTTAAAACAGCTTGGTGTTAATTCCATTGAGGATATTCCATTTAAAGACTATGATTTAATAATTTTTGCAGATTTGGGAAGCGGGCAGATTAATCTTATAAAAGAAAAAATGGAAGAATACAATCTATTGGACAGAAAGGATAAAAATATAATCATTTTAGACCACCATATTCCTGCAAATACAGATATTCCAGAAAATATAATAAATGTGAATCCTTGGAACAACAATATCGACGGAGGAAAGGAAATTTGCGGTGCTGGTGTATCCTATTTATTTGCGAAAATGTGCAACCCCCGAAATATCGACTTGGCAAAATATGCCGTTCTTGGTGCAGTTGGAGATATTCAAAATTTAGAGGGCAAATTCACAGGATTTAATAGAATCATATTAAATGATGCAGTAGAGGCAGGAGATATTGTAGCATTTCCAGACCTTCAATTTTACGGAAAGCACACAAAACCTATTTTTGCATCTATTAAGTATTTCACAGATGTAAGAACAGATTTAATGAACAACGATTCGAGGATTATAAATTTTATAAACAATATAAATAGAAAATACAACCTAAACATCATACCAAAAGAAAGCCTATGCGATTTGTCCTTTGAGGAAAAGAGAATTCTTGGAAGCGAATTTTTAAATAAATGCAATAGATATGTTCCTTCCAATTGGGCAAGATTTCTCCCAAAGGTAATATTTGGGGAAAGCTATGAATTTAAAAAAGAGGAAATAAAAACTCCATTTAGAAATTTAGAGGAGTTTTCGACCTGTATAAATGCCTGTTCCAGATATGAAGACTACGAAACCCCCCTTAAAGTTTTAAAAGGAGATAGGGAAAAATATTACGATAAAATGAAATCACGACTAAATGCCCATAAAAGAAATCTATCAAAATCTCTCCAATATATTAAAGATAATGTTGAAATAATCCAAAAAGATAAATTCCAATACTTTGAAGTGGAAACAGGCACGATAGAAGGTAGCATAATTGGAATTGTGGCGGGAATGAGCTATTCTATAGAAGAGGTAAATTGGAAAAAGCCCATATTTGCATTAGGGGAAATGGATAATGGCTATAAAGTATCTGCCAGATGTCCAAAGCTCTTATCATTTGCCGAAGACATAAACCTTGCCGATGCCATAAGCTACGCATCTAAAAAAGTTGGAGGAAGTGGAGGAGGACATAAATTTGCCTGCGGTGCATACATTCCAGAAAAAAAGGATTTTATAAAGTATCTTGAAAATAAATTACAATATAAAAAAATAAAAAATAATATTTAAAAGTGATTTTATGTATAAAGGCGATAAATTTAAAAATACATTTAAAGAGGATACGAAATTTGCATCAAAGTATGAAATTGATGTAATTAATAGATTAACTGGTTTAAATTTTGATTATGATGATTTGATACTGCTTGAAAAACTTGCAGGAGATGATTACAGAAAAAGGGTTTATTTAGATGAAATACAAATCGGAATCCTTGAATTTGATTTAATTGATTTAGATTGGAAATTTACTCCATCCCCTTATTATTATCAGTTGGTAGATGAAAAAAAAATAATACTAAAACCTACAAAAAGAAGGTTAAAGGGGAAGTATCTGAAAGAGGAATATATCGAAAATATTGATGAATACAAAAGTATAGTGGAAAATACAGACTATTTTGTCGGTATTGACATGGGGGCATTTTTAGGAGTTGGAATAAAAAGAAACGATAAAATAAAATTGAAGGACTTAAAAAGGAAAAAAGAAGAAATCAATATCAAAAAAATAGAGGATTATTTAAAAGAAAATAAAAAAAGAATGGATTATCTTGTAAAATTGTCAAAAAACATTCTTAAAAAATATATCAACAAATATAAAAACAAAGGATATGTCATAAATGTGTCATTTAGTGGAGGAAAGGATAGTGCAGTTTCCACACTTTTGGCAAAAGAGATGATAGATGATATTGATGTTTTATTTATCGACACAGGTTTAGAGTATCCTGAAACAATGAAATATGTTAAAGATTTTGCAAAAAAATACGATTTGAATCTACACACCATAAACGGCGATTACTTCTGGGATAAACTGGATAATGAAGGCGTCCCTACAAAAGATAACAGATGGTGCAACAGCGTTTGTAAGCTGATGCCATTGAAGAACTTCTTTATGGAAAATTATCCAAATAAGAAGATATTAACAATTGATGGTTCAAGAAAATTCGAGAGCTTTGCACGGGCAAACTTGGATTATACTAGAAAAAGTGGGTTTATAGACTTTCAAGCAAATGTATTTCCAATACTTGATTGGAATGCCCTTGATGTGTGGAGTTATCTTTATTTAAATGATGTTCTTTACAATCCGATGTACGATAAAGGGTTTGAAAGGATAGGATGTTATATGTGTCCAGCCGCACTTAACAGTGAGTTTTTAAGAGTAAGAGAGCTCCACCCAAACCTATGGGAAAGATGGGCAAACTATTTAAAAAAATACTACTCAGAAGATGATATATTAAGAGGATTTTGGAGATGGGATGAGCTCCCCCCAAAGATGGTAGAAATTAAGAAAAATTTAAAATAGAATAAAAATAAATGTAATAAAAATTAATAATAAATAAAGAGAATAGGGCAATAACTAACAATAATGGTTAATAACTGGTGATATTGTGGATAAAAAAATAACAATCGTTGGAGCAGGTCCTGGAGACCCTGAGTTGATAACATTAAAAGGAAAAAAAGCCATAGAAAACGCAGATATATTAATATATGCTGGTTCTCTCGTTAATAGGGAGGTTTTAAACTACAACAAAAAGAATGCAAAGATATACAACAGTGCTACAATGGATTTGGGGGAAATTATTCAGGTAATTGTTGATGGTGTAGAAAATGGATTAAATGTAGTAAGGGTGCATACAGGAGACCCATCCAT
This sequence comes from Methanothermococcus sp., assembly GCF_015523155.1. Taxonomy (GTDB): domain Archaea; phylum AGJL01; class Methanococci; order Methanococcales; family Methanococcaceae; genus Methanofervidicoccus. The sequence goes on along the minus strand of NZ_WAKW01000001.1, from coordinate 52,116 downwards.
ATACGGAGCAATAAAAGAACAAATTGATGAATTAAAAAAACACGATATTGATGTAGATATTATTCCCGGAGTAACTTCTTTATTTGCAGCAACCAGTTCATTGAAAGCGGAATTAACTCTTCCAGAAGTTTCCCAAACTATAATAATTACAAGACCCGAGGGAAGAACTCCAAAACCTAAAAAAGAAAAAATAAAAGATTTGGCAAAACATCAAGCCACCATGGCAATATATTTGGGCGTAGGTATGATTGATAAAGTTGTAAATGACTTAATTGAAGGTGGGTATAATGAAGATACCCCTGTTGCTGTGGTTTATCACGCATCATGGGAGGATGAAAAGATTATAAAAGGAACTTTAAACGACATATCTGAAAAGGTTAAAAATGCAGGCATTACAAAAACGGCATTGATTATTGTAGGGGATGTTTTAGACCCAAAACACTATGAATATTCAAAATTATATGATAAAGATTTTGAGACAGAGTATAGAAAAAAACATAAATAAAGTCTCTATTATTTAACCTATTTTATCCAATATTATTTTTATATCTGTCTTTCTTGTAATATTTTTTTCTGTTTCAAGTAGTTTATTTAATCTGTTTTTTAAATCTTCAATATTATTGGATTTATCTATCAGTTCTTTCAAAAATTCTATATCAGAAACATAAGCTCCAACTTCCATCAATATAGCATTTTTTTCATCTATATTCATAATTTCACCTTTTTTTCTTTTTTCTCCCTTTCTATTATTGCTATTTCTCTTACAACTGTTGTTATTTCCCTTTCAATATTTTCCATCTTAACATATATTCTATATATTAAATAAAATAATACGATAATTGCAAGATATATCAGAACATCTACGCCCCTACCAACACCAGTTAAGATTGCCAGATATCCAAGAGTATTTGGGAACACAACCGCTAAAATCACGGCTATCCATATAAATAGCCAAAATATAGCAGAATCCCTACTCATGGCATTTGCCCTTACCTGTAATATTACCCTCGATATTGCAAAGACTGCAAAAATAATTGCAAGTATTTGAATTAGTTGCATAATTCACCCCTATTATCAATAATATTAAAATTATTAAGAATATATAAAACTATTTATATATATTTAATTATTTAATATATATTATTTTGGTGATTTAATGAAAATTAAACATTTGATATCTATAAAAGATATTGGAAAAAAAGAAATTTTAAAGATATTGGATGAATCGGAAAAAATGGAAGAATTACTAAAATCCAAAAAAGTAATAGATATTATGGATGGAAAAATACTTGCCACTTTATTTTATGAACCCTCCACACGAACAAGATTATCCTTTGAAACTGCAATGAAGAGGCTTGGGGGAACTGTAATAGGATTTACAGATATAAAAAATACATCTGTTATGAAAGGAGAAAGCTTAATGGATACCATACGAGTTATTAGCGAGTATGCTGACATAATTGCCATACGGCATCCATTCGAAGGCTCTGCAAGGTTGGCAAGTGAGTATGCAACAGTTCCCGTAATAAATGCAGGAGATGGTTCAAACCAGCACCCCACTCAAACACTCCTTGATTTATATACCATAAAACGAGAAATAGGAAAAATAGATGGAATAAAGATTGCATTTATTGGAGATTTAAAATATGGAAGAACAGTTCATTCATTATGTTATGCACTCTCCCTATTTGATGATGTGGAAATAGTGTTTATTTCACCAGAAGAACTTAAAATACCAAAAGAAATAATAGAAGATTTAAAGAAAAAAGGAAATGTTAAATTTTCTGAAAAATGCCATATAGATCTAACAGATGTTGATGTAGTGTATATGACGCGAATTCAGAAAGAGAGATTTCCAGATTTAAATGAATACCAAAAGGTAAAAGGAATATACAAACTTACAAAAGAGCATATATATGATAAAAATTTAATTGTTATGCACCCTCTTCCAAGAGTTGATGAAATTGATATTTCTGTTGATGGGCTCCCGCAGGCTAAATATTTTAAACAGTCTTTTTATGGAGTTCCCGTTAGAATGGCAATCTTAAAAATGCTTTTGGAAAATGAATGATGATAAATAAAATTAAAATAATAGATATCAAAAATTGTATATTAATAGTTAATTTTTTATATTATTAACTATATTAAATAAATGCTCGCATGGCCTCTCGCTTTTTCTTAATTATTAGGGGATATAAAAACTTAAATAATATAATTAAAATAATAAAAATTAAAAAATTATAATATTATGGTGATAAAATGGGAATTTGGCAAGGTAAAAGTAAAAGAAAACCCACTGGTGGAAAATACAGATTAGTTGTTAAAAAACACAAAAAAGAAATGGGCAGAGAACCAGCAGAAACCCACTTAACCGATGAAGTAAAAATAAAAATAGTAAGAGTTGCAGGAGGGAATAAAAAGATTAAACTTTTAAAAACAAACTATGCCAATGTAATGGATCCTGCAACCAAAACTTGCAAAAAGGTATCAATATCAAATGTAATAGGAAATGATGCAAATAAACACTACATTAGAAGAAACATTATTACAAAAGGAGCCATTATTGAAACAGAAGTTGGTAAAGCAAAAGTTACATCAAGACCTGGTCAAGATGGTGTGGTTAATGCTGTTTTAATCAATGAATAAATAATATATAAAAAAATAATTAATATAAAAAATATTAAACTTATTCCTCATATTTTTCAATGTCCTCTTTTTTCTTTCTCTTTTTATGGATATAATATAAAATAGCCAATATCAATAGTCCTATTATTAATATATAATAGTAATTAATATTAGATTTAACGCCTGCATATTCCTTAAACGTTATATTAAATGTTTTTGAAATATGGTATTTATTGTGGTAATTATCAAAATATGTTAAATCAACTTTTACAGGCAGAGTTTCGTTTAATCTTCCATACACATTGTAAGATACTATATCATAATCATCTTCACTTAAATCCCCAATATATTTGATATAATTATTGTTTAATTCAGTTATCCCACTTATTTTCAAAACACAGTGTTTTACAGAAGTTGAACCCCTATTTGCCACCCCAATATCTATTTCTGAACCATCTGGTTTATACTTATAACTATTCAAATATATAAAAACACTGTTATTGTATATTTTTTTACAAACTCTTATATTTATTGGAATAGTTGAATTGTATAAGCCACCATCTTCTCCAATCCAATATATTGTTGCGATTATTGGATATATACCATCATCTGCTTTGGTGGTGGCATAAATTTTTGCTGAAATCTTGTTATTTTCACCAGGTTTTACAGATTTTAAATAAAATGTAGTAGCCCCCAATATATTGACGTTTTTAGTTCCCTTTAAATTTACAGTTAAATATTTTGCAATTCCTGTTCCTTTATTTTTTAATAAAATATCCATGGTATCTGTTTTTCCAGGTGTTAATGTAATATTTTTTGTATATATTTCGAAGTTTGCTATACCATATATTGGCAAGTGGTATATTTTTGACCATTCATAGTGCCTAGTTATATCCTCTCCATTTTCATGTTCAACTTCATCATAAGATACATTTACATCAATCCTATAATATCCAGATGGTGCATTTTCATGTATATGAAGTTTAAAGTATGCCGTATCACTTTCACCAGGATTTAGATGGGATATTGTATATGTTCCCTTTATGGAATTTACCTGCTTTATTTCAAATGGATAATGTGGCGTAATTGTTATTCTTATGTTCTTTACATTATTGTTATAATTGTTGTTTGTTATTTTAAACCATAAATCCACATCATCCCCTGGATGGATTATATTTGGAGATTTTTCATCAGGTATTAGTTTATCCACCCGATACTGGGGATTATCAATAGTTAATCCATAATTTATGGATGTTGTTAAAAATACTGCCAAAACAAAAATATAATATAGTTTTTTCATAATCCCCCTCTTTTAGTTTAACTTACACCCATATTCATTATGATATATAATTAATTATAAGATATAATTCATAGTATATAATTATAATATATATTAATTATCATAATATACCAAATTTGGTGAAATAATGAAACCAATAGATATTATTTCCTTTGCGGGAAAAAACATAACTCAAAAAAGAACTCAGAGTTTGCTAACAATTGTGGGGATTGTAATAGGCATTGTGGCCATAGTTAGCCTTATTTCTTTGGGGTATGGTGTTCAAAATTACATACAAGAGGAAACTGCAAAGTTGGGGGCAAATAAAATACAAATTTTTCCCATGAAACAGTTTGGGATTCCACCAACTAAACTTTTTAGAGATAAAGAGATTAAAGCCATTAAAAATATAAAGGGGGTGGATAAAGTTCTATATGGATGGTATGGCGGTGTTAATATTGAACATAGAGATGAAAAATATTTCGTAAATATGTTCTATGCGAAACCCTCCAATATAAAATCTGTTTATTCTGATGTGGGGGGATATGGAATTGAAAAAGGACGGTGGCTATCAGACAATGACAACTATAAATGTATAATAGGGTATGGAGTGGCACATAATTTATTTAAAAAAGAATTGGAAGTAGGGGATTCAATATACATCAATGGAAAAAAATTTAAAATTGTAGGAATCATGGCTCAAGTGGGCAATCAGCAAGATGACAATATGGTAATAATACCCATGAGCTCAGGTGAAGAACTGTTTAATAAAAAAGGGGAGTATAATTATATAATGGTGAAAATCAAAGATGGTGCAGATATCAAAAAAATATCTGAAGACATAAAAGATGCCTTGGAAAAGTCCATGGGAACTGATAATTTCAGTGTTTTAACCGCTGAACAGATGGCAAAATCTATTGGTGGAATATTAAATGTTTTAACCATGTTTGTAGCAGGGGTTGCTGGAATATCCTTATTAGTTGGTGCCGTTGGTATATCCAACACAATGCATATGAGCATACTGGAAAGAAGAAAAGATATTGGGATTTTAAAAGCACTTGGTGCAGAGACCACAACGATACTATCAATATTCGTGGTTGAAGCAGGATTTTTAGGGTTATTAGGTGGAATTGTGGGTTTAATAATTGGCGTGGGTATTGCCAAATTGGTGGAAACAATAGCTCAAAATATGGGGTATGGTATGGTTCAGGCTTGGATTTCTTGGGAGCTCATATTTGGAGTTTTGGGGTTCTCATTTATTATAGGTGTTATTAGTGGATATTTCCCCGCAAGAAGCGGAGCAAAATTAAATCCAATTGATACTTTGAGGGGGTTATAATGACATTTATAGAAGCGAGAAATCTATGGAAAGTATATGGAAAGGGAGAAGCTAAAACCGTGGTTTTAAAGGGGGTAAATTTAAAAATAAATAAAGGAGAATTTGTAGCAATAACTGGTCCCAGTGGATGTGGAAAATCCACATTTTTAAATATCCTTGGTCTCTTGGATGTTCCAAATAAGGGCATGGTTTATATTAAAGGTAAAAAAACCACACTTATGGGTGAAAATGAAAGGGCAGTATTTAGAAGAAAAATAAGCGGTTTTATATTTCAACAATTTCATCTAATAAATACATTAACTGCACTGGAAAATGTGGAGCTTCCTATGATACTGGATGAAAAAAACAAAATTTATAGAAAAAAAAGGGCTAAAAAATTGCTTGAATCAGTTGGACTTGAACAGCGTATTAATTATTATCCAAATCAATTAAGTGGTGGTCAACAACAAAGGGTGGCAATAGCACGAGCTCTTGCAAATAACCCAAAGATAATACTTGCAGATGAACCCACCGGGAATTTAGATAGTAAAAGTGGAAATAAAATTATGAAGATTTTAAAGGAGCTCCATGATAACGGAATAACTATTATAATGGTCACCCACGAGCAAGAATATACAAAATATGCTACAAAGGTTGTAAAAATGAAGGATGGTGAAATTATAGATATTGTGGAACATAATAAAACACATTGAGAGTTTATAAGCCGGTAAATTCAAAAAATTTATTTCGGTTATAGAACATCTGAATCTATATAAAATATAATTACATAATATTATATATTAACTAATAACCAAAAAAGTATTAAAAGGGGGTAATATGGCAGAATATGACTTTAAAATAGAATACAAACCTGCATATTCATTATTAAAGATAAATCTCCAAAATCAGAGCATCACGGCTGAAACTGGTGCAATGGTGTATATGGACAGCAGTATTGACATAAAAACCAACATGAGCGGGGGATTGATGGGAGCTCTAAAAAGGGCAGTTGTTGGAGAAAATATATTTTTAAATAAATTCAGTGGAACAGGAATATTGGCATTATCTCCAAATTATGTTGGAGATATAGTTCATCATGAATTGGACGGAGCTCTCTATGTTCAAAGTGGGGCATACATGGCATCATCACCAGATATAAATATCAATACAAAATTTGGAGGGACAAAATCATTCTTTGGAGGTAAAGGGTTGTTTTTAATGAAGCTTGAAGGAAAAGGAGATGTGTTTTTATCATCCTTCGGAGCTCTTGAAACTGTGGAATTAAATGATGAAAGTTTGATAGTTGATAACGGCAATCTTGTTGGATTCACGGATGGACTATCTTATTCATTAAGAAGAATTGGCGGATTAAAATCATCATTACTTGGTGGAGAAGGTGTAGTTTATGAATTTAAAGGAACTGGAAAGATATATATCCAAACAAGAAACATGGAGAGCTTTGCTGATTTTTTAATGAAATATTTGCCAATTGGTAAAAAATAAAATAGGCAGTAAATAAAACAGTGGATAAAAATAAATAGTAAGAATTAATAACAATAAAATATCTCATTAAAACATGGTGGTGATATCATGGTAAAACTTACAGAAGAAATGAAAAAATCAATAAATGAGTCTGTTGTATTCTTTGCAACATCTTCAAAAGATGGAATACCAAATGTTGCTCCTATGAAAGCACTTAAAGTAGTAGATGATGAAACTGTCGTAATATGTGATAATTTCATGCATAAGACCTTAAAGAATATTAAAGAAAACCCAAATGTAGCCCTTGCAACATCGGATTGTAGAGAACATCCATTCCAATACAAAGGAATTGCAGAATACTATACAGAAGGGGAATGGTTCGAAGTTGCAAAAGAAATAGATGAACAATACAGTAAAGTTCCAAAAGGAGCCGTTGTAATAAAAATAAAAGAAATATACAACTTAAAATCTGGAGAAGATGCTGGAAAATTAATAGAAAAAGATGAATAATTTTTTATTTATATGTGTATTTTGGTGAGCTCTATAAATCCAAAAGGATTTTTATTTAATTTTTATTCTTTTTTCTTTTAATTATAAATTATACATATTATTCTAAATCATATAAAATATAATAAATATAATAAAATACGGTAAAATAGAAAAACATAATTACAACATAAAAATACTAACTAAAAATTAAAATTAAAAATAATTAAAAAGAGGTTATAATAAGCCTGCTGTGTCCAATGCTAATTTTACTTCTTCTGTTGAAGCTCCTTTTTCAATTTCAACTTTTTTGTCTGTTGGTTCGATGTGTTTTATGTTGCATCTTCTTCTTTTAACATTTCCATCTACTACAACAAAGTTTTTATCCAATATATCTACAATAACGCAGGTTTTTCCTGCCTCTCTACCTAATGTTTTAATGCATACTCTTCCTACTTCAATTGCTGACATAAATACCTCACCTCAGTTTTTGTTGTTGTAATTGTCGCCAATTACAATTCATCCTTTAAAAGGGGAGGAGTTATTTATATACCATCTGTTTTTTAATTTATTATATTTTACTTTTATTTATTTTCTAAATTATCTATTGCTTCACAGATGATATTAAACACTCCGTTTATATTCCATGTTGAAGAATCGATTACAATATCGTATATTGATAAATCATCTATATCAATATTATATATTTCTTTATATCTCTTCTTCTCACTATTTTCTCTATTTATCATTTTAGTTAATGCGGTGTCGAGGTCTTCGTTTTCTCTTTCACTTATTCTCTCACATCTCACCATTGAAGGGGCTCTCAACCATATTGATAACGTTGGATTCACATTGTTATTTTTAAGCATCCATGCTGCAAGCCTGCCTTCAAGAACTATATTTCCTTCTTTTGCTAATTCAACCTGTTTTCTATCTATTTCCTTATCGATTTCAGGATTTTCTTCTGCATATTTGCTAAATTCCTGCAACTCCATATTCATTTCTTTTGCCATATCTCTGAATATAAAACCTGCACATACATGTTTAAGGTTGTATTTCTCAGATATTAGCTTTGACATCGTTGTAGTTCCTGTTCCCGGCAGCCCTCCAATGGTTATTATCATTACAACACCTTAATTAACTTTTTGCTTATATGTTTCTTGCTTTTTCAATCATTAACCTTTTAAGACATTTTGGGCATAAATAGCCACCATATGGTCTTTCAGGTCTTTTCTCTGTCTTTGAGAGTTTTGCAATTTCGTATGCTCTTCCTCTTGGAACGCCATTTAAAAGAGCTCCACAAGATGCACATTTCGCTTTTGAAGGTTTTTTTCTTTTGTAATGCAGTACAGTCTTGTTTCCAGGAGCTCTCCTTGATACTTTCTTAAATGAACCTGATTTATATCTTGGAGCAGGCATGTTATTACCTCCTTTTTAATAAATAACTAATTTCAGAACTATATATTTTTAAAATTATATATGAGTACTATAAAATAGTTAGATTAACTACGCATTCATACTATATAAAATTTTTTGTTAATAAATATCTCTTAGCAACTTTTAGGAAAAGTTGCATCAAAATTCCAACCTCGCTCCGCTTCGGTTGGAGCCTAAAAAATAATATATATAAATTAATAAATATTAACTTCTAAAATAAAAAGGCGCGGAGGAAGGGATTTGAACCCTTGCGGGGCAAAGCCCCACCGGATTTCAAGGACTAACACAAATTTACAATATACAATATTAAAAGAACATTGAGATATTAAATAATAAAAGGCTATTTTTAAACGGTTGATTGAATAAAGAACAATCAACTGCAATATGTGATATTAAACAAAAATAAGGAAAAAGGACTATTTTTTTAGGATTAAAACCTATCGGATTAAAATTTAAAAAATGTTTGAAAAGTTTTGTAGTGGCATTTAGTTTAGTATCTATTCATAAACAGAAATTTCGCTTGTTTTTCAGCAGATTTAAATGCTTCATCCAGGTCTTTTACATACCAACTCCTTTTTGATTTAGCCGCCCCTTGTTTGTATTTCTTAAATTTAACTTTATTATTTTCATTATCTTTTTTCTTTTTCTTCTTTTTGTAGTTATTACTTGGATACCCAATAGAACTATCAAAATAGTAAGTTGATGGTGTTGGTGTTGGATGTGGTATTGGCATTGGATAATCTGATGGAGATGGTGTTGGATATGGTGTTGGTGTTGGATAATCTGATGGAGATGGTGTTGGATATGGTGTTGGTGTTGGATAATCTGATGGCGTATATATAGAATAGTCTATTTTTGTAAGATCTCGTGGTGGATAGTTAGCAGGTTGTGGTGTGTTTATCGGATAGTCCATATTAGTAGGATATTTATAATCTTCAATATAGGAGTTAGCATAATCATTGCCATTATATTTAGTATCATAACTTGGCTTTATATAATGCAATGAACTATCGATATTTAATCGATACTTATCTTCAACATAATAGATTGCATCATCTTTTAACCTTCCATAAAACTCATCGTAGTTCATCATATTTCCTTTTTTATTTACATATCCGCTCCCTATTTTCTTACCTTGTTCATCTAATAAACTAAACTTATTCACAATTATTCTCCTATCCCCATAAGGTATCCACCCCACAGGTCCTTCATCAACAAACTTATATCCCTTATCAATCACAGCCTCATATTCCGTAGTCCCGTGTTCCATGCTCAATTTTCCAGTCGTAGGATTTTTATATTTTTGTCGTCTTATAACCCCCTGTCCAATCATACTTCTTTTTGTAAATCTAATGTTTCCTGTCCCTACAAGGTTCTCTTGACCCCATTTATTAACCGCTGAAAAACCAGGTTGTTCCAACACTTCTTTTGGAGGTTCCACAACTTTATTAACTTGTGTTTCATATACTCTCCCAGTTTTTCCATATTTTTGCCATTTTTCTTTAAATGATTCGACTGGATTCCACTTTATATCAATGCCTTTTTTAGCTTCTTTATATATTTCATTCCAACTAGCCGAATAATCTAATTTTCTTGTAAAATATGGGTTCCCTTTTCCTTTTGGAGCAACATATATACCGCTGTCTTCCAGTCCATAATAACCCTTTCTTGAGTCTCCAACAACATTTCCTGCAATTTTATTAGGGGTATATGTAATTACATTATTTCCAGATTCTTCGAAAGATTTTCTTAATTCATTGAAACTTTTAGCCGCTGGAAATACTGGTTTTGATGCATCCATTGCATCTGGATGTATATAGTTTTCAGCAGGTAATTTTGGTAGATTTCTTGTTCTATACCTATCCCCTATTTTAGACATTCCTTTCCACCCTGCTTTTGCTCCTTTAACTCCAACAAATATACTTGCAAAATTTCCCCAGTCTCTTGAGGTAACTGTCTCCCCATTATATGCCCTATATGGTGTAAAGAGCGTATGCACTGCACCGTCTATCATCGTTTCCCCCCAGTATTTTAGTGGGTCAAAGCTTCTCCGTTCTACTGACTTGCTAATTGCAAACCCCGTTCCTGCTATTGCCATACCTCCACCTGCAATCAACCCCTCCGCCAATCCTCCAGCAAATCCACCTATCCAGCCTCCTCCGAATAAATTGTTAGTATAATTATAAATATCATCCCCCCAATCCAAAGGATTTCCTACCCATGGGAGATCACCCTGACTCCTAAATTCACTGAAAAAATCATCAGATGTGTATCCCGAATTAGAACCAAAATATTCATCGATATTTGAAGATACATTCCCATATGAATATAAATCGTTAGGATTTCCTGATATGACATTGGGAACATCTAAAGAAGGAATTATGCCGAACTGAAGTACAGCATCGGGTGTGTTATTCCCTACATGCACATGATAATTTTCTTCTCTTTGCAGTATTGGATTGTAGTATTTAACATCTACCCACTTATCCTCCCATGGGTCGATGTCCCCTGTAGCTCTACTTGAAAATATATTATCCCCCGGAGCTAACTTCACAACATAGGTTCCATTTTGTAATACTTCATGTGTTTGGGCATTGCAAAAAAGTATGCCTGCTCCACTATCGCCCCCAGTACCAGGTCCTTCATACACTGAAACATTTGCAGTAATATTATTTTCCAAATATCCGTTTTCATTTGTCATTGGAGCATTGTTAAAGCTATTTAAATCATTTAAATCATCGCCTATTCCCATATTACCACCTACTGTTTTATGTAAAGATATGCACTAGCCAATAAAGACATTGCACAAATAAACATTAAAGCATATTTGCAAACCACAGGACTTACAGGAATAAGAACTAACGCAGTTAATAAACTTGCAAATGCAACTGGTAGTGGGTTTTTAAATTTAACTGCAACTGCTATCATCACAAGTGAGTAGATGTAAAGAGGATAAAAATCCCCCATTGCTGTGTGTAAAAATGTAATGGGGACCTTATAAATGAAAGTCTCATTTTTAAACGATTCTGTAATTGTCGAGGTATTAACATCATTCGGCATTACAACTGTAAAATTTTGTGGAATGTATATTTTATCCATCATAATATCACCGTAAGAATGGAATATTTCTTCTTAGGTCAATAATCCACATTGCATACAATACACCATTGAATACCCCCCACACCGATGCGATGACTGGATGCACACCTATTTGATATAAGAACAGTGCGGAGTAATAGGGGGCAAGAACCGTAACTTTTGCTATTAGAAATAAAGTATCAACTAAGTATGTAAGTGAAGATAATGCAGAGCCTCCCTCAGACGAAGCTTCTGATGCTGTTGTATTGGCAGTGGAAATATCAGTGTCGGGAACGGTCCCCTGGAATACCTGTATATTTCCTAAAACCACAAGGATGCAGTTAAAAAGCACTAATCCTAAAACATATTTAGTATAATTCATAATATCACCAATTTCGCTTCATAAAGAAATACACAAATGAACCCAATCCAATTAGTATGAATATTGATGAGCTCAGCGGGTCTAACTGTATCCAACCCAGTCGGGCTAAAATTAATAAGACAAGCGTAGCCATTGGGACAGCTATATATATTGTAATGAAACTACCTGCCAATAAGCACAATAATACAATTCCAAATGCTGTCCAATGTGCCAGTTGTGGATATTTTTGTGGAAATTCTCCCAATAACCCCCAATTCTCTTTTTGTAATATTCCTGATTTTATAGGCACTCCGTTATAATATATAGTATATGTTGTATCATACGGTTTAGTGAATGTTCGTGTTTCTCCCGCTCCAATTGTATATGCCGTGCTATCGCTGAAATTAATTGTAATGTTCTTATTTGTTGAAATTGTGAAATTTATTGAATCATTACCTAATACAGTCACAGTAGTGATTAGTTTTGGATAATACATTGGATTTAACTCGGCATACAATACATCACCACTACCTAATACAGTATATCCTTTCTTAATCGGGATGTCTTCCACATAAAAATCATATTCACCCCCTGGTGCAAGATATACTACACTATCATCATTTGCAAGTGTAACAAATGAACCATCTGTTTTATATATAAACCAGTTTTTTCCACTTGCACCTTTTAGTAAAACTGGTGCAGAGTTTCCGTTTGGTAAGTAGATTATGTTAAGGTTTGAAACATTATATTTTATTTTCCTAACTATCCCGTTTGTTGTTGTTAATGTGCATAATCCTGTATTACTTGATGCGGGAACTTCGAGTTTTCCGCCTACATAACTCCTATTAAATGAATATATCACTTGTTCCCCATTTTCAGTAATGAATTTGATTGTTCCTTTATACTCGTTCTCTTTTAAATACGTCATATCATCGAGAATTATGATTGTTACGTTTTGATAATTATTAGTGTTTGATGATAATCTTGTTATTAATGATGTATTTTGATTAAGAGATATATCTATTGAAAATTCTGGAATAATAGCCCATAATATTTGTGGATTAACCTCCTGGTTATCAAATGTATATTGTGTTCTGTCTTTCCCGTCTTTATCAATACATAAGTAAAATTCTGCATAACTATTTGGAGCTATATAAGGAATCTGCACCCAGATGGTGGCTTTTTGGTCAGCAATTGAATAATTTTCTATAAAATGTTTATAAATTGTCCCATTTGCATCTCTAAAGTAAATGTCAGTCCCCAGGGGTTTTGGAATAAAGAAATTAAAATTATTCTCATTTAATGCTATTTTTAATGGATAATTGGTGTAATTTTGGCTTGTTGGATTGGCTACTTTTATCAAATACTTGTAAGGAATTTCGCTGATATTATAAACGACTTTTACAGTCGTTGAATTTGTGGCTAAGACATTTTCTTGGCTGTAAGATGTAGCAGTTATTTTGAAGCTGTTTTCAAAGTCATACGTATGATTTGCAAGTGTTTCATTAGAATTTAGTTCAGTTATTGCTCCATCCCCCCAGTTAATTATGTATTTTGTTACATTCCCCGTAGCATTTGTTATATTAATTGTAATTGCTTGATGCGGCTTTAATTCTGTTGAAATCACATTAAATGAAAGTGTAGCATTGCTAATACCACTACCATCTGTTATCAACAAGCTATCTGTTTTAGACGATACTATTCCTGTTCCGTTTATTTTTACTTGAAAATCTGTCAAATCATAAGAATTTGGGTTGTAAATTGTGACTTTCCACGTGTCTGTAGATATTTGATCAATAGATGCAGAAGGCTCTTGGTCTGCATATTTCCGAATAATAAAATTATCAATATATTGTGCTCCCGTTAGTCCATCCACTTCCACTCCAAAGTAATCCCCATTATGCGATATTGTTGTAAAATAATTCGCGCCGTTTCCAATGTCTGCTTTTGCAGACGTTCCATCTACAACAATCACACAATGCCCCCAGGTGTTTGCTGGCACGGAGGGGGCGATTTGAGTTAGTGATGAAACCGCGCCCCCCATCCATTGATCTGTCCAAATCCTGGGTAGTTACCGCTCCTGGAATCAACCCTAAATACATATCCACATCCCGAAGCGTTGCATGCGAAAATTACATTGAATAGGGTTGATGTATTAAAGTCAAAAGATATTATATAGCTTTGTGGTAATTGTGTATTTGCATACATATATTTCCACACAGATGATGATGTTGCACAGGGTGATGGATTTCCTTCTAGCGTAGTTGAGACCCAGCCATTCGTTGTCCATTTCGACAAATCATTGAATCCGTCGAAAAACTCAAAAACTTTATCCCCGTCAGGTTGGTATCCATCAATTTTTTTAATGTAAATTACAGTATCGCCGTTTGCACTAACATTTACCTTTGTCCAAATGTAATACTGCCCGTTTCCGTCGTCTTCTATCCAATACGGATATTCAGTAGCATGAACTGCTCCAATGCCTAAAATCAATAAAAGTAATAATATTGCTTTTTTCATAATTCCCCTCAATCAATTAAATTGGTCTGGATAATTGCTCATTCTTTTGAACTTCTTGGAAATACCAATACCAGGTCCCTATGAGAAATAGCAGTGGCGAAATCCACCATGATATATTGCATGCAGTCAATAGCATAGGGCTCACCCCATTCAACTGCCCAAACTCATAAAAGAAATTATAAACTGGTGTAAGAACTATCCAACTAATCGATACCGTTAGCGTTCCCGCTAACGCTTTTAGAAATACATGTCCGCTCATAATATCACCAATAACACTAATCCAAGCACTGTAAAGGGTATTAACGGAATACTATCTTTTTTAAATAATTTCGCATAAATCATCGCCGAGATAATTCCAAATATTATTGGTATAAACGATTTATCAACCAGTGCAAAACATAAACTAATCCATATTATCACATCCCCAAAGCCCACCTTTAAGATTCTGGATGTCATTATGATATATACGACTTCTACTGCCACAATTCCAAGATTTAAGTATGAAATATTACCCATAAACATGATAATTCCAGTAATCAGCATCATCCAGCACAAAAACTTATAGATTCTTTGTTCCATCATGTCCTGCACTCCTGCAATTGCAAGAGCTCCGAAGTATATATATTCAATCAAAATTTCCCCCCTCAATAGCATTTTTTAACCTAATAGCTTTTGTTCTTCCAATGTTGTATATGCTCATTAAATATGACACATTGATACTCCCGTCTTTTTTAAATGCCCTTGCATCTGATACATGATTTTCAATAAAATCATTGACCATGTATGATAATGACTTATCCTTTGATAAGTAAGATAAATCCTTTTCTATTCTTTTTAAATCACTTTGCCCAATGTGTTCGTCTCTGCTTTTCTCATATTCTTTTGCAATCTCACTATCTACCCTTGGAACATGCCATTTTGTAATTATATATCTATTGTGTTCATCTTCATGCTCATATCTTAATGCTTTTGTGACTGTTTTATCCTTTTCAACATCGTAATATGATTTCAACCTGAACACATCGCACTGTTGCACATCGAATAAGTTTATTAAATGCGTGTATCTTTTCCTTGCCCGTGAAAGTGCGTCTTTTATATCTCTTGCCGTGAAAATTGTCGTTAATCGTAGATATCTAAACTTTTGTATGTATTCGTCAAATAAGATATTTTCCTCATCTTGCCATTTGTATGCGTTTGCACCCCCTCCAAACTCATCATAGATTATTACCTTACCCCATAGTCCGTTTTTATGAAATTCGTTGCAGAGTTTAACGAAATCTTTGTTATTATATACGATTTGTTTTTCTAAATTGAATGTTTTATCTAGTTCCATTGCGAGATGCAGTGCAGTGTATGATTTTCCTGCCCCATGCTCGCCCCCTATAAAAATTACATTGTTAGAATTTCTCTGTAAATTATATCGAAGATTTTTAAAGAAGGTATTCTGGCAATGTTCATCATTATTAGATAGTTCCGCTTCAATCTCAACTTGTGGTTTTGGAAGGATATTTCTTTCATGAAGTATATCAATGAGTTCCAAAAGTTCCGATATGTCCCCACTCACATCCCATTTTTCTATTTTTGTTGTGAGCTCACATACTGCGTATGCCATTTTTACCATTAATGGGAGATGTTTTTTATTAGGAACCCTAATCACATAGGCATTAATTGCACTAACTGCTTTAAGTGCTATTCCTGAACGCAACCTCCTACTATATATTATGTTTTTTTCTCTGATAGTTTTGCATGCTTTGTATAGCGTTTCATTCCATGTTCGCCCTGTCTCGCTTCTTACATATTTTGCAAGTAAGTTTGCTGATGATGTCAATGATTTTTCAATTGTTGCTGATGTGTTTTCGAGATTTTTGAAATCAGTTGCATGCTCAATTGTATCCGCCAATATGTGTTTTATGAGCTCTGCCTTGTTGAAGTATGGAACTGTTTCGATATAGTGTTCTGCTCTCATAGTATCACATCATTAGTTCTATTTTTTGTTCTATCTTGTTTTTCACATCCCTCATCGAGAGCCTTGCATATATCTCCGTATTCCCTAAATGAGCATGTCTAAGTATTGCCTGCACATCCAAGAGGTCTAATCCTACCACATGGTATAGATACACGCCACAACTATGCCTTAAATCGTGTGGGGAGTGATGCGTTCTAAGAACATCATATGATATTTTTGAAACTCGCTTCTGGATTGCTGAGGCACTTACAGATACTAACTTATCATCATCCGATAGTGCAAATTTTTCAAAATATAATTTCCAAAGTTTTAAATGTTCGTTTGGAGTGTAATTGAGAGGTATTTTAACATATTTTGTTAAGTTTAGGCTATGTCTTTCAAGTGGGGTCATATAATCCACATCTACAAGTTTTTTCTTTTTCAATTCCTTTCTCCAATAATCTCTTTTTAACTGCGGAGCGAATAATTCCTTATTTTCAAAATCTATACATTTTACCTGCGTTAATAAAAACTCACTTAATCGCAATCCTGAAAAGAACAAAAATGAAAAAATAAACGCATCTCTTAAATGTATGCGTTTATTTGTTGCATTATACATCGACAATCGAGTGTTTATTATTTTATTGAGCTCATGCACTGAAATATATCTTGTCATGTTTCCTGTTTTGTAGTCAATTAACTCCATACTAATCACATAAATTGTTGATATACTATAAATCCTACAATTGCCATGAATGCCAGCCCAATAATCCATTTCATACTTGACAATCCTAGTGGGTTGAATATTTCATCTCTTCTTGCTAACTGCATACCTGCTGTTAATGCAGTTTCAATTGCCAATGTCTTTAAATGCGAGTTCTCATTGCTTATAAAGTTAGTAACTGCATCAAGGTTAAGGAATTGTATGCAGAATGGCTGTGTGTTATCTTCAATTAGCTTCTTTGTATTTTGCAATTCTTCCAGCTGTTTTGAGAGTTCCTTTATTTTATCCTCTTTATTTTTTATCTTTGCAATTTCCAGTTCATTTTTCAACTTTTCAATGTGTGTTTCCAATGTCTTCACTTGCTTGATGAAATCAAACTTAGATTTGAATCCCATCTCATGTATTTGTTGCAATACTCCGAGTTTTAAAGGGTTTAGTGCTGTTCCAATTCCGTTATATACAACAAGTGCGGGGAATCCCTCAAACATAAACACATCTTTATCCGTATAATTGTATGCAAAATTTATACTTGGGTCAATGACTTTTTTTAAAGTGCCATCTGCAATTCCAATTTTCATAGTGAGCATTCCAGATGCATCGATTGTAAATAATATACATTTGTTTTTCTCTTTTTTGAGTTTTAATTGGAATAAATCGAAAACAATTGGTATAGTCATAGACCTAAAAACCCAAACTCCTACCATGCTACCGAGTATGTAAATTGTTGGAATTAATGCTGCTATAAATGAATAAAGCAGATATTGTGGGGCAAAGGCATATACAATCAAAGGAATAAAAGAGGACAATATGCTTAAAATTCCTAAAATATAATAATAAGACTCATAGGATTTGTTTTTAAAAGACATCCCTATGTTTTGTATCCTTTTATACATTTCAATAGCTTTACTGCTCATATACATCACATAATTTTTTCTTCATCCTTTTTGAGGACTTTAATATCAGTAGTTTGTGCTATCTTATTAACCGTGAAACCATGTATCGACTTCATTGCCCTGATATAGGTTGCTATAATATCATTATAGTGTTTGTTGATTTTTTCCTCTGTAAATTCAGTTAGTGGTAGTTCAGTTAATTCCATTAGTTTTATTGCACGATGTAAATTGAAAACACCCATGATATTCGAGTGGTTTAATCTTGAAGTTGCCACATCCTTGTTGTGAAACGCCCAGTTTTCTTTTAATGAGTCCTTTGGGATTTCTGCTGATGATGCAATAAAGGTAAGGAACTGCTCCCGATTGTCGATGTTATGAACTTGACCTGTTCCAAGAGTTGCATGCAATTGTGCCGCAACCATTGTTTTATCAATTTCATTCTCCATTATAATCACCGCTTACTTGTAATTGTCATAATATTTTTGTGAGTATATCCTAAAAACCTCCATGATTGCGAATATTATGACAATTACTCCAAATAACAATAATACATAGTTAAATGGAACTAAATTATAGGATATAGTTTGGAGCATAGCACCATCTGTGGTTGATAAGTAGATGTGAGAATTTACTTTTGTAATCATTCCCAGGGAAATCATAATTAATGATGATGAAAACATCCATACGATTTTATATTGTTTCCATACCATCCCTATGACAAATAGAATAAATCCAAATATGACCATTGCCTTTGCCTGCCATGTCAGTAAATCCATATTCCACCATTTGTTGTTTTAGGGAAATAATTCAGTAATTAAAAAAATAATGGGGTTAGATTTTACATAGTGCCTTGTCCTTTTCCACCACCATTTACAATGTCTATGATGAACTTTGCAGCAATTACAAATCCTGCAAGCACTGCGAAGAACAGTGCAATTGATGCAATACCTGAAACCCTGTCTATCTGTGTTAGCATCTCAGTATCATTACCTGCAATGTCTTTTGCAGTGTTTATCATATACATAAGTATTATCATCCCAATGAGAACTGCAACCACTGTTGCTACTATAAATCCAGCCATATTCCCTGCGTATGTCCCAAAAATTGGAGTCATTATTCTTGTCAATGCTGGATTTAACATTGAATTTACTTTATTGTGTGTGCTAATTATTGCTGATTTTGTAAAGAGTTCTGCATCTTCTACGGCATTTTTAAGTGAAGTGCATGAGTTTGAAAGAACTCCTTTGACTTGTGCAATCTCTTTTATATACATCATCCTAATACGCCTCCTCCATGTTCAATTATCAATTCAACAATATTATTTATGCAATTGTAAATTTCTCGTGCAATTTTCATTCTTTCATGTTCAATCATTGCCTTTTGAAGGTCAATTGATATTTCATCTACATCGACAGTTGGATTATAGAACTCTGAATACAGTTTAGACAGCTTTTCTTGATGTGCTTGTAATAATTCTAATGCAGCTTTGTCTTCAAATTCTGTCTTAATTAACGAGATAAGAAAATTTGTATTATTAACTCCAACAGGAATATTCCCTTGCGTTATCGCTTCTTGAATTGTAAATAATGTCTTCTGAACCACACCTGAACGTATATCTATGCTATCACCCCATGCGTATAATTATATCAATTAAAATACTTAAATAATGCAGAATATGGATTCAACGGATAAAACATCCCGAGTGGCTGTTTTTTCATGCTCCCATCCATATTGGCATTTAAATTTGAGTTGAATAATTCAGCGAACTGCGGAAAACTTCGAAAAAAGGAAATAAAAAAAGTAGGAGAATATAAAAAAATTCCATATAATACCTAAAATGTGGAAAAAAAGAGTGAAAGTATAATGCTGAGTATGAGCTCACCCATTATATTTGTATGCCGTGCTTTTCTGCAAACAATTGCAATGCTTCGTCTAAAATATCTGTATTAGATACTTTTTTGAATTTTTTATTTTCTTTAAGGTGTCTCAGTGCAACCTTTGACCTCATAAGGTCTAGTTTTACAACAATTTCCTCATTTACTTGTATTCTTGCCATGCTATCACCTCTGGAGTTTCAATAGTATGTATGTTATTATAAATCCAATTATAGCCATGCAAAAATCGACTATTTTATCATATAATTTTAGATAGATACACGCCCCGAGCATCATGCACAGTTCAATGATTATAATTAAATAGTGTCTTTCGAGTCTTGCCTTTACCTCTTTGTCCATGCTATCCCTTAATTACATATATATCGTTATAGTTATATAAATATATCTATTGATTTTAGATGACATTTTTTTGAAAAAATGTTAAAATTAACATATTAAAATATTTGCATTCACTTATTCACAAAACCGCACTTTTTAAAAAGGAGCATAAACAGAGGAGAAAACATATAAAATAAGGGTTCTCCTTACGATTCACACAGACCTTAAAATTTTAGGTATCATCATCCAGGTTTCTATCACAACATTATCATTATGTTCCAGGAGCTCCTGCTGTGGTGGTGGGGTGCCTATACTATGGACCATAATTTTTGTGAATGGGGGGTGGCTGATTGATGTTGAAAAATAGGGGGTCGTGTGAATCGGCAGGAGCATAGGGTATTAAGGCTATAAAAAATAATCCTTTCTCTTTTTGCTCTAAATCGATTTTGTGAATGCGTGAATTTAAGTTTATAAATATTGTATTTTAATGTATTGCATTTTAAAAAATTAACATATATTAAAAAGAAGTATAATCAAGGAGTAAATTTAGTTTGCTAAGTAGGTATATATCCTTCCAGAACCCCCATTATCTTCAACTTTTACCCATATGTATTTCCAACTTTCAAAGTTTATTTTTTCAAGTTTTTCATTTTTGTATTTTTCAGTTAAAGTTAAGTGTCCGCTTAATCTCCTATCTAACCATCTCGCATATTGCTCTTCAAATTCAGGATGTAGATTACACTCGTAAGGTTGATAAACATATGTTCCTTTTTTAAATCCCTGGGGAAGGTATTCCATTTTTTCCATATTATTAATTTTAGGATTAGGTATTAAGTTGTATTTTTTTGAAAAATAGTTAATAATATCTTCCTCAATTTTCTTTTTTTCTTCCAAGGTTAGCTTTTTATTTATTGGATGATATTGCCATCTGAACATATCTGCATGCACTTCATAAATCTTATCCTTGGGTATGTAAAAATGATAAACTCTAATTTTTGATGCAGTTAAATCAGGATGTTCTATTATAAAATTTTTTATATGGTTATCTACATCAGTTATTGGAGCATTTTGGTCTATGGCATAAAACTTTCCACTGACATTTACTGCACAAAAGGCATGCCCTCCAGAGTTAGGGTTTTTACTGTCTATAACGAATATATAAGCATCATTATGAAGTCCCAACAATAAGCATGCA
Organism: Methanothermococcus sp.; assembly: GCF_015523155.1. Taxonomy (GTDB): domain Archaea; phylum AGJL01; class Methanococci; order Methanococcales; family Methanococcaceae; genus Methanofervidicoccus. The sequence continues at coordinate 30,560 of NZ_WAKW01000001.1, read as the reverse complement.
GTTAATAGAGTATAATCAATACAAACCCCTGAATGTTTTTGATAAGTTTCTGTGGGGGATTGAATGTAATTACTATAACTAAACATTTTACGGTAGTCATAACCAATATTATCTTCCTGCCAAAATATTATATTCCAAATTGTTTCATACATATCTTTACCCTGGAAATGATATGCCCATGGTTGTAATTCAACAATCTCATTTTCATTAAGTTTAGATAACATTTCATTTCCTAATTCGTCCAATACAAAAGAAGTTTCATGTGTGTGGATATAATAAAATGCTACTATTACTACCATTAAAAATATAAGATATTTTTTAATGCTCATAATATCCCCAATTAATTATCGTTTATATTTTCCTTTTCCATCGTTTCCATCTTTTTATATCTTCTAAACTGTATTTTTTGACTACTAAAAGAATATGATTTTCAATAGTTCCTTTCGATATATGGTTATTATCAAACTCCGTGGTTTCAACAATAGTTGTTTTTTTATAGAATTCTACATTTTTTATAGGTAATATCATATTCTTATTTTTGCCCCTTATTTCACACCAATTTCTTGTGCAGTAAAAACTACCCTTGACCTTAACATTATCAAAGACAATATATGTATAATTGATATATAGATAAAACATATCTTCATACCACTGTCCATAGGCATATTTGTGGTATTTATCTGGAGTCCAACTTTTATATCCTCTAAGTAAAAGCTTTAATGTATTTAATACCATATTTCCCCCTATTCTTTAATATTAATATGAAAATGAACCGTAGTATTATCAGAGCTCCAATACTATATTAATATCGAATAAAATATATAGAAGTTATGATATATATACCATAAAAGGTGAGAATATGGCAACAACTTATGAGTTAAAAATATATGGTAAAGTCCAGCATGTTGGTTTTAGAGATAGGATAGAAGACATTGGGAGAGGTTTGGGGATTGATGGGGTAGTTTATAATTATGGAGATGGAACGGTTAGGATTTTAGCAAACTTTGATGATGAGGAGATAAAGGATTTATTTAAAAAGAACATAAAAACATTGGCAAAAAAAGATGAATTGATTAAAATAGAAGAGATAGAAGAAAAAGAGCTAAACACATACATTGAATTTCCAAAAGGGATTAATAGGATTTCAGCAGATGATTTGTTAGAGCTCAATAAAAAGTTAGATGATGGAGTTAAATACATTAAAATGATATTTGGAGTTTTGGAAGAAGTTAAAAAAGGACAAGAGGAAATGAAAGAAATTTTAAAAGAGATTAGGGATGAATTGAAAAATAAAAATTAAATGCTTTTCTTTTTGGATTTAATAATTTAATGAATATTATTGTGTGTTCTACTTATTTTTATTCAATTTTTCCTTATTAGAAAATTTCATATTCACATGAATAAGTGTCTGTTCATTCACACAATCCAACGAATTTTATAAGAGATTTTAGCATTTACTTAATGATAATAACTTATTCACTTATTCACGCAATTTTTTTAATGAGGTAATTTTTAGGTTTGAGTATGTAATTTTTTAGGTTTTGGAGGTAAAAATTTACTCCTAAAATTTTTTTGCGTGAATGTGTGAATACGGATTTATATCTATTATTTTTAATTATGCTCTTTTAAAATTACTTATTTTATGTGAATGAACAAGTCATTATTCACATGAATTGATTAATATAAATTTAATTTAACTTTAATTACAAAATTTTATGTTTTCTTAAAAGAAACTATTATTGCAATAGGGACAATGATTATTTTTTAAAAGAGATATGGGAATTTTGGATGTTGTTGGCTATGATGTTGTTGTCTCCTATAATAATGTTTGATTTTTCTTTTTCTAATTTTTCTTCAAGTTCATATAATTGGATTATTTTTTTTCCAAGTGGCGTTAATTTAAAATATGAACGTGGAATTCTTCTATCCATAATTATTTCCTTCCGTGAAATTATCTGATTATCTTCCAATTCACAAAGTAATCTACTTAAATAACTTTTATCAACGTTTAATTTACTTTTTAGTTCTGAAAATCCAATCTCACCTTTTGTATTTAATATTTGTATAATGTCTTTAACATACTTTTTTGATAATAGCCTAAATAGCATAATCCTACCTTTTTTCTTTTTGACTGTTGATTAAAATTAGAAATGATTGATATATATACCATCGTTGATTGATAGATTAAATCGTTGATAAAAATAGTAAAGTATATATACTAATATATATCATATCATAGTTTAACAAAAATATCAACGGTGGATATTATGGATAAAATATTAACTAAAACAATTAAGCCATTCTCAACATCTGGACATGTAATCTTACCTAAAAAATTCATTGGAAAGCAAGCCAGAATTATAATAGAAAATGACACAGACAAAGAAAAAGAAAAGGGGGGTAAAAATGACTGGGAAAATAATCAAAAATGAAACTGATTTTTTAAACTGGTGCAGAAAACATGACATAGACCCACTGCGGATTAAAGATATTTTCCTAAATTGTAAGCTTTCAGATGGAACCGAAAATTATATAGTTTGTGTTGAATGGGGCAGGGGGAACGGAGCTCACTATTCAATAGTGGTTCCAGAAGGATATCATTATATTGCTAAGAATTGGTTGCTGGTTAAAAATGGATTACACAAAAGATACCTCGCTGAGGTGTAGATGCTAATAAATGGAGGTGTATGAAGGTGTTGTTCTACTTAGTCTATAAAGGAGACAGGGTTGAAAGTTATGGTATTGTTTCAGGGGAAAAGGAATTCCAGAAAGTAAAAGAAGTGTTGGAAATTCTCGGGGGAGATATTAAAGTTAAGAAAGTAAGCAGAATGGAATTTGAAAAGCATAAAAAAACAGTTGATTTTAGAGATATGATTAATAAAAAAACCTTAAAAATAGTAGTAAAGGGATAATATGACAGTAAGGGATGAAATATTAAAAATTCTAAAATCAAATAATAAAATTGAATGGAATAAAGCACAGAATATATTATTGGAAAAGAAGTATAAAAAGAATACTATTGCAATGGCTAAAAAAAGAATGATAGAAAATGGAGAGATAGAAGAAACAATGGAGGATGGTAAAAAATACATTTCCATCCTTAAAGTTCAAAATCATAATTACTTCGATGAGACGGAATTTAAAAACCAGTATGAAGAGTTTTTAAAAGAATATTTTAAGGCAAAGATAGGTGAAAATCCAAGATACTATGTTTTAGATGTTAGGGAATTTATCACATTATGCCCCCATCTTGCAGAACTTAACGATGAAATTATTAACAACCCCTTCAAAGCAAGAACAGTTATTTCGAATATTCTAAAAAGAACATACAAAGAACTCGGAATGGATGAGGATATTGAAAATTTGAAAATTACATTTACAAATTTAGTTGGAAGGCACAAATTACTTTCACAAATAACATCAAAAGACATAGGAAAACTTGTAGAGTTCGAAGGAGCAATTATACAATCATCAAAAATGATGACAAGGACAACAAAAGCAACATTCCTATGTCATGAATGTGGAAACACAACCCAAAGGGAAATTGGATTATGGGATAATCCACGGAAATTAAAAGTTCCATGTAAATGCGGAGCTCAAAATATGTCTTATATGGAAGAAGATTCAGAACATACAAACTTCCAGGAGTTATTAATCCAGCAAACCGAAGTGTCAAAAGATGGGAAACAGCACTCTGCAACTGTATTCATAGAAGGAATGGGGAAGGGAATATTTAGCGGTAGGGTAAAAATTACAGCAATTCCAATTAAAAAGTCAAGAACAAACTCATCAGTTTCAGATATATGTTTATACGGAATATACTGCGAGCCAATAGATGAGTATGAAGTGAATATTACAGAAGAAGACATTGAAAAAATACACAAAATCGCAGAGGATAAAAATGCGTCAGATAAACTGGCACAATATATGTTTAGGAAAATTTATGGACATGATACTATTAAAAAGGCTATTTTTTTACAGCAAATTAAAGGGGCAAAAAAAGGAGATGACAAGCAGAACATAAACATTCTTTTAATCACAGACCCAGGAAGTGGTAAAACTACAATGATGAGAGAACTTGAAAAATATCCACATGTTAAGTATGCATCTTTAACAACTGCGTCAGGTCCAGGTTTAACTGCTGCGGTTGTAAGGGAAAAAACAGAATTTGGAGACGGTTGGGTTGTTAAACCAGGAGTGTATGCATTAGCTGATGAAGGGACTGCATGTATAGATGAGCTCACTGCAAATAAATCTGTTTTTCCTGTTTTGTTAGAGCCATTAGAGAGCCAAAAAATAACACTGGATAAAGCAGGTATTAATATTACTCTTCCTGCAAGGTGTGCTACACTTGCAGCATGCAACCCTAAGCGTGGAAGTTTTGACCCCAACCTATCAGTAATGGAACAAATTGACATTCCATCGCCACTTTTAGACAGGTTTGATTTAATTTTTCCACTTAAAAGGGATAATGATTTAGATAAAAACAGGATGCTTGCAAAACACATTATTAAGCAAGGGAATAACATAATCAAAGGAGTTAAGGAAAAACACGAAATTAACGGCGTAGAATTGAGTATAGAATTAGTTTCAAAATATATAGTATATGCTGAACAAATCCAGCCAATCATAGGGGAGGAAGCGGAAAAAATAATTGTTGATTACTACCTGAAAATGATAGAATTAAGTAAAGGTAAAAGTGCTCTTCCAATATCACCAAGGCAGTTGCAAGCAATATTAAGACTCGCAGAGGCACATGCAAAAGCAAGACTAAGCGATATTGTAGAGGAAGAGGATGCAAGGGAAGCTGTAAGAATTATGGATGAATGTTTAAAAGAAGTGGCATATGACCCTGAAACAGGAAGTTATGATTTAGGTAAAATGTATGGTGTTCCAAAATCAAAAGCGGAAAAGATGGACAGAGTAGTTGAGATTATAAAAGAACTATCTGAAACATCAGATAATGAACTGGCTCATGAAGATGACATCATGGAGATTGCAAAAGAAAAATACAAAATAAGCGAGGAAGAGGTTGAAAATATTCTTGAAATGCTCAAAAAATCAGGTGAAATTTACAGCCCAAGATTTGGGTATTATAAATTAACTTGACAAGAGGTGTAAATATGGAAGTAAATGAACAAATGCTATCAAGTATGATAAGAAAAGGCATGGGATGGGTATTGGCACTATTGGAAGAAACAGATGATAAAAAAATAGCAATGGTAATAACAAAACATAAGGAAAAAAGGCATATTTAAGAATGGAACTTGAAGATAAGAAGGAACTATATGATAAAGTATTGGACTATTTCATGAGCTCAGATAATAAGGATATTTTCTTTGAAGAATTAAAAAAAGAAATTCAAGTTGAGGATATTTTCTTAGTGGATACATTGGAAGAACTAATTGAGGATGGAGAAATATACGAGCCAAGAGATGGGGTTTATAGGGTATTATAACAATGTGAATACCATCGGGCTGATTGATGTTGAAAAATAGGGGGTTGTGTGAATCGGTAGGGGCATAGAGTATTAGGGCTATAAAAAATAATTCTTCCCCCTTTTGCTCTAAATCGATTTTGTGAATGCGTGAATTTAAGTTTATAAATATATGGTGATAAAATGAACATACATGATATTACGCACAGGATGGGAATAATATATCAGCATGTTTTAGGTGACGATAATGACTTGGAAAAATGCTTTTTAAGGTGGGGTGCTGAACTTGATGAAGATAATTGGGAAGAATATAGTAAAGCATTGGCACAATGGAAGGCAATTAAGGAAGGAGTTGAGATGGCAATGGAGGAGTTAAAACTATTACAAAAATGGATGGAAGAAATGGGGTATGATGAAGATATTGATGAAGAAGATATTGAGGATGAGTAATACTACCAACCCCAGAGCTCTGCAAGTTTAGTAATACTGATGAGTCGGAGCTCCGGGAACATAATATGATATGTGGTGATGTTATGTATAAACGATTTAACCTATACAAAAAACTTCCAGCAAGGAAGGTTAGGTTCTTTCTGCATGAACTTTTAAAATTGGATGTGGTGGATGTTAATTTATTAGTTGAGGTGGCAGATTTACCTAAAAAATACCAATCAAGATTGGTATTAACAGAAGAGGAAGAAGAGATAATTAAAAGATACGGGAACAAAACATCAGAGTTATTAAATTATGCAATTTACAAGTATGAGAAGGGATTATATGGAACCGAGAATAGAGACACTATTTATCAGGAAGGCTAAGAAAAAACCAAAAGAAGAAAGAGAAGAGGAAAACAAATGGCTGGAACAATTCAAGGAAGAAAGACTATATGATAAAGTTTCTAAAAAGACATTAGGCACTGATTTATCCAGATTGGATATTTTTTTAACCTTTTGTAAGGAGCGATTGAAAAAAGAACCTAACGAACTAACAACAAAAGATTTTATTTCATTTTTTAACTATTTAGACACAGAAAGAGGGATAAGTCTTAATACCCAAGATAAATACTTCAAATTATTGAAAGTATTTTATAGATATTTCAAACTAAACAATATTGATGAATTTATAAGAGATTCAATGGAAAGGGGACGGTTCAGAAGGATAGATAAAAAGCATTATGATGCCATTACTGCTGATGAATTTGATAAAGTTTTAAAGAAAATAATACAATCAAAAAGAAAATGTAAAGAAAGGGACATACTAATTCTTAGATTCCTGTGGGATACTGGAGCAAGAGCTGGGGAAGTGTTGGACATTAAGTTTAAAGATGCAGATTTGAAAGAGGGCACATTTAAATTAAGAAAGACTAAGACAAAAGAGGAACGGACTGTGGTATGTGCAAAAGACACACTTGAATTTTTAAAACATCATATTAGGTTTAATATCAATCAGTCTCCTGATGCCTATTTGTTCCAAAACGATAGGGGGGAAAAGGTAAGAAGAGACCATTTAAGCAAGTTGTTTAAATGGGCTGTTGATGAACTCAAAAAAGAAGGTAAAATTGCAAAAAATAGGGATTTGGTTCTTCATTCAATAAGACATGGTTTTATTACAAGGATGTTAGATTCAGGAGTTCCATTAGAAGTAATAAGTGCCTATGTTGGACATTCAACTATCAACACTACAATGATATATGCTCATGCAAAAGAGAGGGTTGGCATCCACATGGAAACAATTAAATCAAAAATTAATGAAGTCCGATAGGTTTAAAAGCATTTGGTTTTAATAGACTATCGGATTAATCCAAGTGATTAATTACCTTGAAAATAGGGAGTTTTTGACCTTGAAATGGTAAAATAAAAAGGCGCGGAGGAAGGGATTTGAACCCTTGCGGGGCAAAGCCCCACCGGATTTCAAGTCCGGCGCCATAGTCCAGGCTCGACCACCTCCGCACTTAACCTATTTATTAAATGCATAAAGTAATATATATACTTTTTGGTTAAAAGATATATGGGAGATTATATTTATTTTATTCCCATTACCTTCCTCAAAATCATTGATGTAGCCATTGAACACAAAATATACCATCCAAGCCATCCAAGTGCTTCATTGGAAACTGTACCAAATCCACCGTGATAAAATATACCACCAAGCCAGTGGAAAATTGATACAAATAGTATTTTTGATAATATTAACGGTAAATGAACTACCACTCCATTCCATGTAGGATTTAACTGATGAACAATCCCTCCAAAACCATAAACATGCCTTAAATATGCAAATATTGCTATAATTGGAACCCATGTGTAAATCATAGGTTTGAAGCTCATCTTCATCATTTCCATCTGCATTGCCATCATTTTTTGCTGTTCTTCCTGCAATTGTTTCATAAGTTCGGGGTCTTTTGCTGCTTTTTTTGCTTTAACTTGGAATTCTTGAATTTCCTTTTTCAATTCTGCCATCCTATCTTGATTAACAAGCAATTTTGTAGCCAAATTTATTATAAGCGAAACTATAAATGCTATAATTAATATAGCAATGGCAGGATGCATATGTGTAATAAGCGGCATAAATACAGCATCTAATGAAGTATAGTATATGTTAAAAATAGATTCAAACATTTTATCCCTTATTATTTTTATTTTTATAATAAACCTAAATTAAATATTAAAATATAAAATTTATTTTAAAACTGAAATTAGCTCTTCAATAGCATCATCCAATAATTTATCTTTATTTTTAACTATTTTCACGGTAGCTCCTGTTAAAACCCCATAAGCCATTGCGGCACATCTATTCATAAATTGGTGCTCTTCTATGCTGTTAGTCATTTCTAAATCCCTATTTCTTGTTTCATCGCCCAATCTCCTCATTAAAATTTCATCACCTGTTGTCTCAACAACTACAATTGTATCTGGATTGAGCTCATCCAATACCCATTTTGGAAGTCCTGGTAAATATCCCTTAGGTGTTTTAACTGTGCTGTGAGTATCTACTGCAACAGGTGAATCCATAGCCATTTCTGCAATTTTTCTTCCAGCCATTTTTTGAATTCTTTTTTGAGTATCGGGGTCTAATTTTCTCATTTGGTCTCTATTCTCCACAAGATTTTCAGATTTTGCCACTTCAAACATTACAGTTCCAAAATTAACCATTTTGTAATTAATGCCTTCTTCTTTTAATTTTTCCATAGCTTTCTGCGTAATTGTGGTGCCACCTACACCCGGGACTCCTGTAACCACTACCAATCTATTTTTCATGTACTCTCACCTTTTTAAGTTATTATTATAATAATTTTTTAAAAATCTTAAATAAGATATATTTATATTTTACAGAAACTAAAATAAATATACATTTTGGGCTTATCTAATATATAATATTTATTATTATTTATCTTCTATTTTTATATTACATACATTTTTTAATTTAATTAGTAATTCAATAGCATTTCCTATTTCAATTATTCTACTTACATCTGTTTCGCTGTCCAATTTTTTTAATAAATAGTTTATTTTTTTATCTATAATTTTATTATTTTCTTTTGAAGGGGATGATTTAAAACAAGATACATTCTCTTCCTTCACTTCTTTTTTAAGAGAGTCGTTTTTATTATAGTTATGATCATTATAATTACAATTTGGACAATATATATTGCCATTTTTATCTTCAAACAGTGGAAAACCGCATTTTTTACAGTGTTTTCCAAGCATCTTAGAACCTTTGAGCATTTCCTTAGATGCAACTTTTATAATATTATCTTCTTCATTTGCATTCTCATATTCCATGAACTCACCAAATTAAATAAAATATATAATTTAGAAATAATCTTAAATAAACATTAATTATAAAAGGGTTTTATATTATTATCTTATATTTTATTATTTCTCGTATAAAAAGGATATATATTTATGATTATTATTTATAATTTATAATCCTATATTTATAGGATGATAATTATAAGCATTGGTGATAAAATGGAAATAGATTATAAAAATTTAGGATTAAAGGTAGGTTTAGAGATACACCAACAACTAAATACAAAAAGGAAGCTTTTCTGCAATTGTCCAACAATAATAAGGGATGATGAACCAGATGGTGAGATTAAAAGGGTATTGAGAACATCTCAAAGTGAGATGGGAGAGATAGATAAAGCAGCACTTATTGAATCTAAGAAGGGTAAAACGTTCATCTACCAATATTACAACGATACAACATGTTTGGTTGAATTGGATGAAGAACCGCCACATCTACCATCAGAAGAAGCCATAAAAACCGCATTGCAGGTATCTTGTTTAATGAATATGAATATAGTCGATGAAATCCACACAATGAGGAAAATAGTAATTGATGGTTCAAATACATCAGGATTTCAAAGAACCATGTTTGTTTCAAATGATGGATATATTGAAACAGAATACGGAAAAGTAGGAATTACAAGCCTATGTTTAGAGGAAGATGCTTGCAGAAAGATAGAGGATGGAAAAGATTATATAATATACCGTCTCGACAGATTGGGAATACCATTATTGGAAATTACCACAGAACCGGACATCACATCCCCAAAGATGGGAAAGGAGGCTGCAAGACGAATAGGTATGATATTAAGGGCAACTGGAAAGGCAAAGAGAGGGCTTGGAACAATAAGACAGGATGTAAATATATCAATTAAAAATGGAGCAAGAATAGAGGTTAAAGGAGTTCAAAACCTTGATTTGATTGAAAAAATAATTGAAAATGAAGTAATTAGACAGATTAACTTACTGGAAATAGCGCGCACATTAAAGGAAAGAAATGCCGAAATTATAGATGAAATAGTTGATATAACGGAACTCCTAAAAGACACAAAATCAAAGGTAATTAAAAATGCGTTGAAGAAGAAAAATGGAAAGATAAAGGCAGTATTGTTAAAAGGATTTGGAGGACTCGTTGGAAAAGAAATCCAGCCAGGTAGAAGGTTGGGAACTGAATTATCAGATAGAGCAAAGGTGATTGCAGGAGTGGGTGGTTTGTTCCATACGGATGAGCTCCCAAACTATGGAATTACCCAGGAGGAAGTGGATAAATTAAAAGAATATGTTGGAGAAAAACTTAAAACAACCTTTACTGAAAAAGATGCCATTGTTCTTATAGCTGATGAAGAAAGTAAGGTAGATAGGGCATTATATGCAATTGTTGAAAGAGCTCAGGAGGCAATTGTTGGAGTTCCTGAGGAAACTAGAAAGGCTCTTGAAAATGGAAACACATCATATTTAAGACCACTTCCAGGCTCTGCAAGAATGTATCCAGAAACCGATATTCCAGCCATAAAGATAAATGAGGAAGTTATTGAAGATATAAAAAACAATTTACCAGAGATGCCTGAGGAAAAATTGGAAAGATTTATGAAAGAATATGGATTAAACAAGGACTTGGCAGGAATTATGGTAATGTCTCATCGTGTTGAAATATTTGAAAAATTATGTAAAAAATATAAGGATAAAAATATAAAACCAACGCTCATTGCCACAACATTGGAGGGAACATTGAGGGAAATTAAAAGGGAAGGTTATGATATAGATGTTTTAATGGAAAGACACTTTGATATGGTATTTGAAGGATTATCCAATGAAAAAATGTCAAAAGAGGCGGTTATTGAAGTATTAAAAGGATTTGCAGAATATCCTGAAAAGGATTTAGATGAGATTTTGGAAATAAAAGGTCTTAAATCACTATCAAAAGAAGAGGTTGAGAAGATAATAGAGGATATAATAAACCAAAACATTGATGTTGTAAAAAGCAAAGGTATGGGAGCTATGGGAATGTTGATGGGTAGATGTATGGCAGTTTTGAGGGGTAAAGCTGATGGAAAGTTAATAAACAGCATATTGAAGGAGAAGTTAATGAATACGCAATAAATAATAAAAAATAATAAAATATACTTTTTTATAATATTATACGATATTAATCATTTAAGGAGATATTATGAAAGAAATTTTAGGATATATTGTTGGAAAAACCACAAACACCGAGCTCTCATTTTTATCGGATAAAATTCCAGAAATTGGTAGTTATGTTTCCATAAAATACGACGATGGAAAGGAAATTCTTGGGATGGTTGAGGGAGTAATACAAGGATGTCCAGTTTTTGATGAGATTTTAAATGTAAAAGATCTATTAAAGTTAAAAAAATTGGAAATAGAAGATTCATTTTACATAATGGGTAAGATAAAAGTTTTAGGAGATACTGATAATAAGAAAATTCCAAGAACTCCACCAAAACCAGGAACTGAGGTATGTGTAGCCGATGATAAATTATTAAAAAAGATGTTTTCAAATGGACATATTGAAATAGGAAAGCTCATTTCAAAGAATGTTCCCGTTAAATTGGATGCAAACAAATTATGTTCAAGACATTTGGCAATACTTGCAATCACAGGGATGGGGAAGTCAAATACCGTTGCTGTGTTGCTCTCTGAGTTAAATAAATTAAATGCCACTGTGCTTGTGTGTGATGTGCATGGGGAGTATAAGTATATTCAATCTCGCGACTCAAATAATAAATTAAAAACACATATTATAAAGCCAAAAATAAATATTTACAATATTGGTAGCGGTAGTTTGGCAGATTTAGCCGGCGTAGATGTTCAGGCAACAAAACAAAGACCCTATATTAGAAAGGCGATAAAAAATGTAAAAAACCGATACAAAGAAAGTGATTTCAATTCTGCGGAGGAGTATATAAACGAAGTGATAGCAGAACTGGAATCATTTATAGAAATTAATAAAAAAGATGCCGACAGCATTCAAACCGCAATTTTTAGATTGGAGGATATGTTGCAATTTAAAAAGCATTTAATAGCTCTTCATTATAATCCAATAGATGAAATAAGGGATAATCACATAAACATACTTTCACTTGAAAGATTGGATGAAAACGACATGGATATAATTGTATCATATTTCTCAAAGGAAATATTGCGAGATAGAAAGGACTCTTTAAGAAGCGGAGCTCCAAAACCTATATTTATAATATTTGAAGAGGCTCATCTCTTTGTTCCGCAGAACCGACATACAAAATCGAAATTATATATATCGAGAATAGCCAGAGAAGGTAGGAAATTTGGGGTTGGAATATGCCTTGTGTCTCAAAGACCAAAGACCCTTGACCAAGAGTCATTATCGCAGTGCAATAATTTAATAATTTCAAAATTAATAGAACCTTCTGACCAATCCCATGTGCAGCATGCCTCTGAAAATCTAAGTGAGGACTTGCTTAAACAGCTTCCTGGGTTGAATGTTGGTGAGGCTGTAATACTGGGTCCTGCATTAAAGATTCCTGCAATAGTTAAGATAAATAAATTTAATGGAGACTACGGCGGGGAAGATTTAGATATTGTAGGTATATGGGTTAATGATAATAAACATAATAATGAAGAAAGACTTTCATCCGATGATATGTTTGGAGGTTTGGATTAATAATTTTTTTATAAAAGAGGTGGGACTTACGAAATGGGAAATTACTTTCGACGGCATAACTTATGAATGCATCAATTGTGGATATTGTTGTAGCTGTAAGGATTGGAGAATATACTTATCATATTTTGACGCCTTGAAGTTAAAGGAATATGCAGAATATATTGAAAAGACAGGAGACATAAACGAGTTAGGATTCACTAAACGATTGAAGATAAATAAGAGAGGATGTGTCTTTTTGAATAAAGATAAGTTGTGTAATATCCAGATTGAAAAAGGATATGATTTTAAACCCACCATGTGTAAATTATTTCCATTTAGTTTTATGGTCAAATGGAATGGGGATTTGCTTTTAATAATTAAACATTACTGTAATGGTATTAAAAAAGGAAAATGCGATGATAAAATAATTAAACATGCCATAGAATGTTGTGAAGAGCTATATCTTGATGAGTTGGATAAAATAAGGCTTATTGGCATGGAATCTTCTGCAAAAACCAGACTAAACAAAGATACATTAATCACATGGGAGGAAAGGGAGGAGCTTGGAAGATATATTTTTGATAGCAGTAATTTAGATGAACTCTCTGAAAAATGTTGGGAACTATTAAAACTAAATATCTCCAAAGAAACAATCCATATGCACAATAATATACATAAATTAAACCTTAAAAGCGAAATCTTTATTAAAAATGAGAAAGAAATAATAAGATATTTAGGTGAGCTCAATAAAAGAGAGCATTTTAGAAAACTAAATTTTAAAAAAGAAATATGTTATTTAATAAATATTGGAAAAGAATTGAGCAAATATCCAAATGTATTTAGAGGTGAGGGAATCATCGATTCAAAGATTTTAAATTATAACATACGATAATTTCGCGAAAATTTACGAAAATAAATAATTATATATTAATATATAATTAACTCCAGTTAAATGAATATTATAATTTAAAATATACAGGAATACTGAGATATTGGGCTTTGATGCCGATATAAAAATATATCATCATCGTAAAATAATTAAGAGTGATGAGTGTTAAAGATGTAGATATTCCATATTGGAGGAGAGTTGATTATGACTGCAATAACACCAATTAATGAAGAAGAAAAAATGAGTATCTTAGCAGGACTCAGAAGCCATGTGCCTGCTACAAAATTAATAACTTTAAAGAAAATTGCAGATATAGCAGACATGAGACCTGAATCATTACAGTATATGGACATGACCGATAAAAGGACAATACAAGAAATAATAAATTCAATTGAGAAGATAGCCAATATAGACCAGGATGAAGTATTAAAAAGGGAAGCATTAATAAGCCTTGAAAAAATAAAGAATGCCTTAGGAACAAAATTTACCAAAGATTTGATAACCTGTAAAAATTGCGGAAAGATTATAGACTTAGGATGGGAATTCTGTGCAAACTGCGGAGCAAATATTAATAAAATGGAGTTTAAAGGAATAAAAAGATGCAAAAATTGTAATAAAAATATTTCTGAGGAATGGATATACTGTGCCCATTGTGGGATTTTACTAAGAGAAAAAGAAAAAAATTTAACATGTCCTAATTGTAAAAGACCTATTGACCCCTCGTGGATGGTTTGTCCATACTGTGGATATAGACTTAAAAGAATAAAAAATTAATTTTTCAAATTTGACACAATATATGATTCTTCCGTTAACTCAATTTTTAACCCTATTTTTGCAGGGATTATATTAATATCGGTATTTTTTGATATATACTCGCACTCTTTAATAGGATTGGTCATTTTCAATCCCATATGATTCATAACCACAATTTCTGGCTTTTTATTCATTTCATTTAACAAATCTATTAAATCATTTGAACATAAGTGACCTTTTATACGCTCATTTTTTTTCCTGACAACATTTGCCACAAGAACCCTTACCCCATTGAAATCATCAACTAGTGATTCTATAAACTCAGTATCACTTGTATATCCAATGTCGCCTTTTTTAGTGTTTACCCTTAAACCAATTCCAAAAGGATCTCCATGTTTTGTTTTTGTTGCAGTTAAATTAACATCCAAAATATCCACAGAATCCTTTGGATTTAATAAATAAACCTTTTCAGGTTTTGATTGGTGGTATTTTGATATTGCATTTTCATAATTTCCAAATCCTTCCAACACTGAAATATTACTTATTAAATAACCTCTTTTTTTTATCATGCCCCCAGTCATTGCCTCTATCATAATCTCGGCATCGGTATAATGGTCAGGATGGTCGTGAGATACAAAAACGGCATTTGTATTCCACGGGGATATTTTTAACTCATTCATCCTTACCAGAGCTCCGGGACCTGGGTCTATGTGCAATTTTGTTTTTTCCGTGTGTATCCTAAAACCACCTGTTCCCTTATTCTGTGAAATGGTTTCCCATCTACCTCCTCCAGCTCCTAAAAATATTATTTCAACACGCAAATTTACCACATCCTAAAATTATTTAAATCTAATAAAAAATAAGGTATCCAAATATAAATAAATTTTTAAAATTTAAAATATTAAAGAATTAATTGTCTACAAATTTAACATCTTTAAATATGCCATCTACTTCCACAATTACATAAGGGGATGTAATTAGCATACTACTGTTATTTTGAACGCTTTTATTTATATAAACTGTTATACTATTATTGCTATTTTTAATATTGTAATCAACAGGTTTTTTCCCGGCATAAACTGCTATAATAGTTTTATTTTTGTTTATCGATGTATAACTACAATAATATTTTTTGTCCTGTTCTCCATATTTTCCATATTCTATTATATTATACTCAATATATGTGGGATGTTTGTTCTCGCATTTATTATTGGTATTATTTATAGAGTTATTGTTAAAATACCCTAAATTATTGCTTTTATTATTAGATAAATTGTAAATCCCCATTTTATTAGTAGCATTGGTATTTTGATTATTTTGAATGTCTTGATTATAAATTTAAAATTTTTTGATATAATCATTAAAATCTAAACATGCAGATAAACATACCATTAAAAAAATTGAAAATAATACCAAAAATTTATTTTTTATTAAATTACCCATAGTATTCCCCTATTCACTTTCCAAATCTTCTTTGTCTCCTTTGATAGTCCCTAATAGACCTTAAAAAATCTATTTTTCTAAATTTAGGCCAGTATGTTTCACAAAAATAAAGTTCAGAATAGCTTGACTGCCATATTAAAAAATTACTTATTCTTTCCTCACCAGAAGTCCTTATTATTAAATCAGGGTTTGGATGGGGCAAATGGGATGTATATAAATGTTTAGATATGGTTTCCACAGTTATATCTTCAACATCCATCTCATTATTTTTTATTTTCTGAGCAATCTTTTTTATAGCATCCACAATTTCCTGCTGACCTCCATAGGCAATTGCAACATTTACAAAATAATTATCATAATCCTTTGTTTTATTTTCCGCATAATCTATTGCTTCCCTAACTCTCTCTGGTAGGAGCTCTATTCTACCGATGGCTTTTATATGTATTTTATATTTATGAACATCCTTATCATCTGCAATTTTCCTAAATTCCCTTTCAAATAAATCCATCAATTCATCAACTTCATCTTTTGGTCTATTAAAATTTTCAAGTGAAAATGAATACAAGGTTATTATTTTTATATTTAAACCTACACACCACCCTACAAACTCCCTTACCTTTTTTGCACCAATATAATGACCTCTTATAGGTTTATCCCCCATTATTTTTGCCATTCTTCTATTGCCATCCATTATAACCCCTATATGTTTTGGAACATTTTTTTTATTAATTTCCCTCTCAAGCATTTTCTCATAAAATTTAAATATTCCTATTTTATTAAAAAAATCGTAAATTTTAATTAAAATCAAATTCACCACCAAATCTTTAAATTTTTAAATTAAAGTTATTTAAATTCAAATTCTAATATTTCCCGCTAAAAATTTTATTGCATTATAATATCTATCCCAAGTTCCATTTCTACTGGTATCTATAAATTTTATATTGTTTTTATTTAAGACTACCGCACCGCATCCTTCAATACCGCAGATTAATCCCAAACATCTGAAAATTAAGTTCCCAGATATTCCATCAGGAGCTACAATTATATTGTATCCATCTTTTAGATATTCCTCTATTAATATGCCCTTATGTTTTATTATCAAGTCATTGTATTTATTATTAATATATTTAACAATATTTTCACATTCATCTATTGAACTGCTGATTTTTTTACTTCTACCATAATCTGAAAGTCTTCCTGCTGATAAAATTCCAATTTTCGGATTGTTTTTAGTATTAGTATTTAGAAAATTTATTGCATATTCTATTATATTTATTTTATCGTTGAAACTATTCTCATCATCCACTTCATCAACACCAACAGGAGAAAGTAAAAAATAATCATTTGTAAAGGGATTTTTTAAAATCGATGCCCTGTAAAACTTTCCAATATGTTCTTTTAAATATGGTATAACCTCGGAAGATGACAGCGTGCCTCTTATGGACCCATGCACTTTCTTTTTTACAGTTAATTCCACGAGTTCCTTTGGGTCGTCTATCAATTCGACTTCTATATTTTCATCTATCAATTTATTGTATGCCTTTAAAACTTCCTCCTCATTGGTTTTGCCAATTCCCATTAAATATTTCATAGTTTCCCTAATATAACTTAATTATATCAATTTTTATAATTAAAAGGTTTAAATTTAGAGTTATTTTAATTTTTATTATTATATTATTATTTTTTACTATTTTATTATTTATTACATTTTTTTATATCCAATCTATCTCCAACCTTTAAATCCAAATTACAGCTCTTCACTTCAATCATTGCATTTGAATAAACATTGGATTTATAGGTTTTCCATGGTTTTAAATTCTTAACAATACCTACAACTTTATTATCCCATAGAAAAATAACATCTATTGGATATTTCATAAAAAATGTGTGTATGTGGAGCTTTCTTTTATTATAATAGAATATAAACCCCTCATTATCATCTATATCCTTAAACATCAAACCAAAGGCTCTTTTTAAAAAATTATCTGCAATATTTAAATGATATAATTTGTTATTTAATTTTACCTCTAACATAATCCACCTTTTTATAAGGGATTGGTATATATTGAACAGAAGGTCGTTGAGTTACAGGTTGCTTATATAAATCAAACAGTTTATAAACCTTATTTGGAACCTCTGTATTTACGGATATTCCCAATTCTTTTAACTTTTTAACAGTTAATGGATAATCATGAGTCCATTTACCTGTTGAAAGTGTTTCAGAAATTTCCTTTGCTTTTTCATCAGGCATTTTATCCTTTAATAAATCATATACAAATTCTTTTACTTGTTGAATGGCTTTTTTTGAAACATCTGCAAGTATTAATGTTTCATCGTCGAGCTCATCAATATACTTGGAATTTACTGTATTTAATATAGATGCCGCAGGATATTGTCCTATTTGTGGGTCTACTGGACCCATTACTGCATTTTTATCCATTATGATTTCATCTACGGCTAGAGATATTAAACTACCTCCGCTCATTGCATAGTGCGGTATTATTACAGTTGTTTTTGCCTTATGTTCCTTTAACGCCATGGCTATTTGCTCGCTGGCAAGAACCAAACCACCAGGTGTGTGGAGTATTAAATCAATAGGCATATCATCGGGCGTCATTCTGATTGCCCTTAAAACCTCTTCACTATCCTCTATATTTATAAATCTATATATGGGTATTCCAAAAAGAGCCAGTTGCTCCTGCCTATGTATCATTACTATTACTCTAGTTTTTCTCTCCTTTTCCAATTCCTTGATACAATTATATCTTTGCAATAATTTCAATCTAAACATGAATTGTGGGTACATAAATAAAAATATAAAAAATATCCAAAAAAGACTTGATAGGTCCATGATTACACCATTGTTAAATACATATTTACTTAGAATTTTTTATTTTTCAAATTAAATGAACTTATAATTTATTTATAAAAGTTATTTATAAATATACCTATAACTATATAATATAAAAATACATTAATATATGGTGTATAAATATTATAATTATTATAATTATACATAATTTATTTATATAAATTGAGGTGTTCCAATGAACAGAATAAATATAAACACCATCAAAATAAAGCCATTACTATCAGAATCTTCAAAATTATCCGATGATGTTATGGCTTTAAAATATGTTATTATAGAACCTACGGGATTTCCCATTAAAATAAATAGCGAGAATTTAAAAATCACTATTGACGATCCAAAATTATTCAACGTATATGCGAGAGAGCAGTGGGAAGGCGAGAGTGTAAAAGAAGGGGATTATTTATTCGATAATACAATTATTCCTGATTACGCATTTAAAGTAATCTCGACATATCCCAAAGAAGGAGGCATTATCACGCGAGACACTTTGTTTAAATTAAAAACAGCGAGAACCCACAACAGCAAAGAATTTAAAAAAGCAAGATTTGACGAAGTAATAGGTCAGGAAAACGCAAAGAAAAAATGCAAAATAATTATAAAATATCTCGAATGTCCAGAACTATTTGGAGAATGGGCACCGAAAAATGTATTATTTTACGGACCTCCCGGGACTGGAAAAACACTTCTAGCAAGAGCTCTTGCAACTGAAACAGATGTTCCACTTTATCTTATAAAGGCAACAGAGCTCATAGGGGAACATGTGGGCGATGGTTCAAAGCAAATCCAAGACCTATACAATAAAGCATTAAATGATAGACCCTGTATTATATTTATAGATGAGCTCGATGCCATAGCACTTAGTAGGCAGTATCAATCATTAAGAGGGGATGTCTCAGAGGTCGTAAATGCACTATTAACTGAACTGGATGGAATACATGATAATGAAGGAATTGTAACAATTGCAGCCACAAACAACCCTGAAATGCTTGACAATGCCATAAGAAGTAGATTTGAAGAAGAGATAAAATTCGAGCTCCCAAATGATGATGACAGGTTGAAAATTATAGAGCTCTACACAAAAAAGATGCCGATAAAAGTCAAGGCAAATTTGAAGAAATATGTTGAAAAAACAAAAGGTATGAGCGGAAGGGACATTAAAGAAAAATTCTTAAAACCTGCACTCCATAAGGCGATATTGGAGGATAAAAAGGTTATTGAAGAAAAAGATTTAGATGACGCATTGACTAAATTATATGGGGATAAAAAAGAAATGCCTTTAAATCTGTATAGATAAAAAATTAAAAAATATAAAAAATAAAAATTAATTATCCCTTTTTAAAGAAATCTTCTATTTTTACCTGCTTATTTTTATCATTTTCAAATAAATTATCTATCCCTTCTTTAATTAATTCCAATCTCTGTTTTATATAATCACTTGCGTTGTATTTTTCAGCCATTTTCTGAGAAACTTCCATATACTTTTCCACAGCACCTTTTGAAACTGTTAATATCAATTTACTACCACATTTTGGACATACTCCTTTTAATGGAACTCTTCTAAATTTTGCCCCACATTTACATCTTACACTCTGTCTTGAAAATGCCCTTAAATTTCCAATTAAATCAGGGATGAAATGGGACTGAATTACCTTTTCAGCAACATCTCTTTCATCAGTTGCCCTTATTTTTTTTGCAACAGCTAATTGAGCTTCTGTTTTTTCAAGCATGGAACCTAATGTTTTATATGCACAAACCAACGGTCCAGCGTCAATACATGAAGTTTCATGGGTGTACCCAATACCTTCATACTGAGATGGCGTGCCCAATCTATCCTCAACAGTCTCTATTAATTCCTTTACCTCTTTTGGAGAAGGCATTTCAAGGGTTTTTTCATAGAATTCCAATGGATATTCCCAAACTGTATCCATATTATGAACTTCCCCATCAACCTCTTTTGGGTCAAGAAGTGTGGTTAATACAAGGGGGGCATCCATTTGTCCTCCTCTTTTATCTGGCAAAAATCGTTTGGAGAAGTTCAAAAATGCGTCTAAAAGTAAGAATATAGCGTCTTCGTCCCCATCACATTGGTAAGTTTGAATATTTGAATTTATAACTACATTGTGATACTTCTTTGCATTTAGGGAATATACAAATTCATCCTCTGCCTTGATGATGGTTTTATTTCTAACCTTAACAATGCAACCGTATTCTTTTAAGCCTTTTTTCGCTTTAAAATTCTTATGTGTATGTAATTCATAGATATTTTGTTTTTTAGAAGATGTAAATCCTATATTTTCAAAATATTTCATTGCCTGTATTCCATTGTAATCAATTCTATAAACTGTCGATTTTGGAATTTCAGTTCCTCTTTTTTCATGATATTTCATTGCAACATTTTCCCTTCTCCCATTTGCATTTTTATCCACGCCCCAGTTCCCATACAGTCCAAATTTTGATATCATTAATGTATCAATATCTTCCAATAATTTCTTATTTGCACTATATATTACTACAATAGGTCTTGTTTTTACGGCACTTCCATCTACTGTGAAGTATGCCGAAAGTATTAATTTAACCTTTTCCTTTGGGAGTTTAAATATGAATGAAGGCACTCTTTTATTGTGTGTATTTGTTCCTGTCTTTAATATCTCAGTGAATAATAAATGGATTATTCTTGAACCAACGGTTATTTTTCCGTCTCTTTCATATATTCCAAATCCATTCCCAAATGCCTCATTTAACGCATTTTTAAGGTCTTTATTTACCTCCTCATCGTAATTTGAGAAGTTTATTTGATAAACGCTACTGGTTTTTCTTACATATCCCTCTGCCAAATAATAGCCAATTATTTTTAATAGCGGTTCAATTTTGATGATTCTTTTTATATTTACCTTATCTCGCTTAACTGCAATAAATATATCTTTTGGAATATCAGATATATTCAATTCTGCATTTTTTAAAATTTTTAACAGCAAATTCAATGGTATTGTGTCCTGTTTTATATATTTAGTAATATTTTTAATCAGTTTTTCTTTTCCATTCTCACTTTTTTCATTTAAACAGTCTTTTAGAATATTATTTATTATCCAGTCAGATATTCCCCTAACCCTTATGAGTTCCCATATATTTTTATACTCATCCTTTGAGAGCTCCTCTAATAAATCAATATACTCAATATCCTCTTCCTCAAAATCCAATTTTGGAATTAGCATTAAGTCGTTTTCTTCAACATCCATTGCATTCTTTTTTATAAATTTATCCTCTTTTTCATTATATATCATTACTGGATGGTCTGGCGTGGTTTCAAAACTTCTTCCTGTGTCGAGCTCTATATTTATGAGATGGTTTGGAGAAGGTATTTTTAAAACTTCCTCAATATCTGTTAAAACTATTTTTTTATTTAATGTGTCAAAGGAATAAACCTTAATATTGTTGTTATTTTTAGGGTCTTTTTTAATATATGCCATATTTTTGTAATATTCATTATTATACAGGTTGTAGAGCTCTTCAATGGTAATTCTTTTTACTTCCCCATTGATATTTACCAATATACTCGTATTTGGTGGGAAGCAGTTTCTTCTCTTTGATGCATGGAAATATGGATGGGCATATCCAACATTTGCCTTACAATATCCTATAATCCTACCTACCATTCCCGCAGAAGTGTGCGGAGCCATTCCTATTACTAAATGACCTATCAAGTCCTCTTTATTTTTTACATTGTAAAATCTGGCTGTTTTATAGAATTTTTCAAGTAAATCATCAATAAACTTTGTTGCATTTACAAAATATTCTGCACAAGAATTCGGAATAATTACATCCTGCACTTTTAATTCTATCACTTGATTTTCATTAGTTATTGGATTGCCGTCTATATCCTTATCATAACCCAATTCCTTCAATTTTTCAATAGAAACATTTATTTCACAAGGTTTGAAATGAGTAATTGGCACATCTGTGCAATCAAATCTAAGGGTTCCATCTTTAAACACAAATACATTATTCATAGCTCTAAGTATGGCTTTTTCAAGTGGTTCAACTATTTTATCCTTTGATGTCATACCTTTAATACATTTTACATCTCCAGGTTTGTTTATTTTTAGATTTTCAAGTGCCTTATACCAATAATCCTTTAATGGGAGCTCCACTCTGTTAGGTCTTGATAATTCTACAAAAGTTCCACAAAATGGACATCTATTGTATAAACTTATTTTTCCACATTTTGGACATTTTCCATAAGATACCTCTATTGTACCAGTTTTTCCTTCTTCTACTGCCTTATTTATTAGTCTAACAACATTTCCCGCATTTCCTATTGGGAACAGACCATTTACTGGAGGTTTCATTTTTCTTGCAGCGGCTTTTTCAGGTCGTCCCATACGAGCCCCTATATAAATATAAGCTTTTCTTTTAATCTCAAATGGAGCAAGTAAATTTATAAGATGCATGGGATTTTTTGATTTATTATATATTTCGTTTATATCATCTACTGAATCTTGGTTTTTTTCAACATCGTATCCCATTGAGTATAGCAACGGATAATATTCATCTATTGAGATATATTTATTAATAGCATTATCCTTATTATCTCCTATATTATGATTAGTTAAAACATTATGACAACATCCTATAAGTTCTAAGATTCTCTTTGCCTTTACACTTTCTTCATCCTTTGGATTGTAGGGAACTAACCATATATCATGCTCTTTATCATTATATCCACTTAAAATCCATTTTCTCAATAATAATATATCATCTTTTGATACATCGTGCCAGTGGTATGTGTATCTTGGATGTAGTGGTGTTTCAGTTTCTATTGCAAATTTTACAGCTTCTTTTTGGTCTGGATTATCTATAAATTCTTTTTTATAAGTAATATCTCTTGAAATAAGTATTTTTTCATACCACTCCTCACACCAACTGCTTGGAAGTATTGGATGGTTGTTTTCAAGAAAATCTCCAAAATTAACTAAAATATCCCCTAAGAATAATATTTCTTCTACGGAGCTCCTATACTCCAATGCCTTTTCAATTGTGTCTATCCTTATTACATTTCCATTTTTTAACTTCACAATAGGCGGTTCTATACTATCTACTGGAACAACACATGTTGCCTTTCCAGGCCTTTCCGTTTTTAGCTGAGTTCCAACAGCCATGAAGTCATCTACTAAATACATAAGTGCTGGATGGAATCCATCCGTTGCAAATCCTGTATTTCTGCTTCTTCCATATCTTAATCTAAATCCACCTGTTTTTGAAGGATGAGCAAAAACTGGCCTTCCTGCAATGACCTCTCCTATAAATTTAGTGATGGCCTCAATTTCAATATCGTCATATAATTTACTGTATTCTTCAAATTCTTCATTATCAATTTCATTATCATTATCTTTTAATTCATCATCCTTTTCACTTTCATTTCCTTTTTCTTCTTTTTTACCTTTTAACTCCTTTAACCAATCCCATCCTTCAATTCCAAGTTTATCAACGTGCCTTAAAATTTTTGGAGCTTTTAAAAGCACACCTTCAACAAGTGCAAGGAGAGCTCCCCCTCTTATCTGGTTGGTTTCTACCCTGTCTAAATCCCTGTGTCCGCTGACTTCAACATCGTCTGTGGCTTCTCCTGTAATTTCTATTGATATATTTTTTACTGCTGTTCTCATTTCCTCAGCTTTTGGAGAATACTGAAAGCTACCTACTTCTGATTGATATAAATCAACCTCTTCCACATATCTTTCTATTTCATCCTCACTAGGTAGGTATCTATTTAATCCCATGTTTTTTCGGACATAATCACCAACAAGAACGGCTAGTGCCTGAGCCGTCCCTCCTGCACTTCTAATTGGTCCTGCAAAATATATTGCTAAATACTCACTTCCATCTTTGTTCTTTTTTATTTTAACATGGGCAATACCTTCAAGGGGGGCTGCCACAATTCCTTCTGTGATTATGGCTAACGCTGTTCTTACTGCCTGTTCTGCCAATTCCTCCCTATTTCCTCCATTTCCAAATTTTCCTTCAACTATTTCCTTGGCAATTTCCAATGCAGCAGGTTCTTTACCGAGCTCTGAAACTAATTCCCTAATTCTCTCAGATACTCCTTTTGGACCTACAAGCCCTTCTACCCTATCAGCCATATCTTTTGCCAAGGGTATCTCTACAAAATCCGTGGGGTCATATCCTTTTTTTCTGCATACCTCTGCAATACTGTAAATTTTTTTAACATTATCTAAAATATTTTTAAAATAAGATTCCATATCCTTAGAGGAGCTCACATGAAACATATCTTCACCATATTATCAAATTGTAAAATTGTAAATTTAGTAAAAATAATATATCCATCAAATATATAATATTAAAGTAAGTATTAGATATATCTAAATATATAAATACACATTTAAAAAATAATGGGCATGGGGACTATAGCCCGCCTTCTGTAATTTCGGCGACATTCAGCTAAGCGCCAAATGCTTGCACCCGTGCAGAATGGCCTCGTTTCACCGGTTCCTTGAAACTCCTCAATTTTCATATCATTGTCATCTGTTTCAAGGCCGTGTCGTTTCTATACGCCATTCAATCCTTCTCAGGATATTATGCACATAATGGGTGGGCGGAGCTTCCTCCTAAATGGGAGTCGCCAGTCCTCTTGCCCATAGTTTATATATTAAAAAGTCATATTGCACTCGAAAACTCGAAACTATACAGGATAAAAAAATGGCTAACGGCGTCACCCTGTTCCCACCAAAAGGCAGTAATTAGGGTATCGCTGGAGGGCTTAATTTCCGAGATCGGAACGGGATCGGATGTGGCACCTCCGCTATGACCGTTATGCCAAGAAAAATAAAGCGGGCATAAGCCCCTATATCTTTAAGTGTCCAAGTATCCCAATATCCCTCGGGCTTTTAGTACTAGCGAACTAAACACCTCGGGCGAACCCTTGGTGCTTACATCCCTAGCCTATCAAACCCGTCTTCTACGGGAGCCCTCGTCCCCGAAGGGACTGGCTGCCTGTTTTCAGGATGGGTTTCGGGCTTAGATGCTTTCAGCCCTTATCCCTTGGTGCGTGGCTGCTCGGCAATGCCCTGTCGGACAACCGATAGACTAGAGGCACCGGCGGTTCGTTCCTCTCGTACTAGAACCACCTTTCCCTCAGGCAGCCAACACCTCCAGCAGATAGCAACCAACCTGTCTCACGACGGTCTAAACCCAGCTCATGATCCCCTTTAATGGGCGAACAGCCCCACCCTTGGATCCTGCTGCAGATCCAGGATGGGAAAAACCGACATCGAGGTAGCAAGCCGCGGGGTCGATATGGGCTCTTGCCCGCGACAACTCTGTTATCCCCGGGGTAGCTTTTCTGTCATCCCTGGCCCCCATCGGTGAGGCACAGGGGTTCGTTAGGCCCGGCTTTCGCCTCTTGGTTGCGTATTTTGGGCAACCAAGTCAGGCCGGCTTTTGCCCTTACACTCAACAGCGGAGTCCTGACCCGCCTGAGCCGACCTTTGGGCCCTCCTGATGCATTTTTAGGAGGGTACCGCCCCAGCCAAACTGCCCACCTACCGGTGTCCCCCTACTTGGGTGAGGGACATGATCGTGGGAGGGTGGTGTCCCATGGTTGCCTCCACCTCCCCTGGCGAGGAGGTTTCGACGGCTCCCACCTACACTGTACACCCACAACCATGCCCCAACGGCAGGCTGCAGTAAAGCTCCACGGGGTCTTCGCTTCCCACTGGAGGTCTCCGGCCTTTGCACCGGAATGGTAGGTTCACCGGATTCCAGTCGGGGACAGTGGAGGTCTCGTTACGCCATTCATGCAGGTCGGAACTTACCCGACAAGGAATTTCGCTACCTTAAGAGGGTTATAGTTACCCCCGCCGTTTACTGGCGCTTCGCCCGGTTGTACCCGGGGTTCACGTACCAGCACTGGGCAGGCGTCGGCCTTAGTACACATCTTTTCAGACTAGCTAAGACCTATGTTTGTATTAAACAGTCGGACCTCCCTGGTCACTGCGACCAGCAACCCCACATATAAGTAAGGTCACTGGCACCCCTTCTCCCGAAGTTACGGGGCCATTTTGCCGACTTCCCTCGACTGGATTCATCCGATACGCCTTAGGATACTCACCTAGGGGCACCTGTGTCGGTTCTGGGTACGGTCATCTAAAATCCATGCCAGTTCCCTTTTCACGGGCTCCAGAGCTCGACCAAACCATCCTAACGGACAGCTCATCGTGCTTTCATCCGGTTCTCGTTATTACAACTCTCCCCGGACTTATACACTTGACTACCCAGACAAAAGTAGTTGGTCTACCCTGAAGCGTCAGAAACTGGCCTTGCGTTGCCGCGTGTATTTAGATGGCACAGGAATATTAACCTGTTTCCCTTTCCTTCCAAAGGAGTTACCTCGGAAGTTAGGACCGGCTTACCCACAGCTGACGAACATTGCTGTGGAACCCTTGCCCCTTCGGCGGTGGGGATTCTCACCCCACTTATGCTGTTACTACTACCGGGATCTTCATTTCTACGAGGTTCACCTGACTTCACAGCCAAGCTTCTGCCCTCGCAGAACGCCCCCCTACCGGATCACCTTTCGGTGCCCTCAGGTCTCGGTGGCCGATTTAGCCCCGTCCATTTTCGGGGCCCCTGACCTCGACAGGTGAGCTGTTACGCACTCTTTTAAGGATGGCTGCTTCTAAGCCAACCTCCCTGCTGTCTTAGGCCAAGGACACCCTTCGTGTTCACACTTAACCGGCACTTAGGGACCTTAACCTGAGTCGCGGCTATTCCCGTCTCGGACATACAGCTTACCCGTATGCCCTTACTCAGAGGCTGCAGCGACAACAGGTTCGGAGTTTGACAGAACGGCGAGGGCTTTCGCCCCCTAACCACCCTATCAGTGCTCTACCCTGCCGTCTACCTAACCTCCGGCTAACCTTAGGGTTACTTCGGGGGGAACCAGCTATCTCCGGGCTCGATTGGCCTTTCACCCCTAGACCGAGGTCAGAAGAGCGCTTCGAACGGCAGCACCTCTGCAGGCCTCCATCCCTCTGATGAGGGACTTCACCTTGCCCCGGCCTAGATCGCCCGGTTTCGGGTCGTATGGCTGTGACTCCGGGCCCTTAAGACCCCGTCCCTCGGCAAAGCCTGCGGACTTGTCGGTTTCCCTACGCCTCCGACCTTTAAGGTCTTAGGCTCGCCACAACCATACACTCCCCGGCCCGTTTTTCGAAACGGACGGCACAACCCTGGACTCTGCTCCTCGTACTACCCTTTTGCAAGGGATTCCTTTGGAACAGTTGCCTTTGGGGCCATGCCATACTATCCCTATCTGGTTTCAGGCTCTTTTCACACCCGATTAAGGGTGCTTTTCAGCTTTCCCTCACGGTACTAGTACGCTATCGGTCTTGGAACGTATTTAGGGTTGGAAGTCGATGCCTCCCAAATTCCCGCGCGATATCCAACGCACGGTACTCAGGGATACCTCAAACCCAGGTCGGTTATACCTACGGGACTTTCACCCTCTATGGTGTGCCGTTCCAGGCAACTTCGGCATCTCTTCCTGAGTTTTGAAGAGGGCCCTATAACACCACATCTCCCTTGCGGGATTCAGTTTGCCCTGTTCCGCGTTCAGTCGCCCCTACTAACGGAATCCCTATTGGTTTCTTTTCCTGCGGGTACTAAGATGCTTCAATCCCCCGCGTTCCCGATCCTTATGGATCGCCCAAAAGGGCAGGAAGTCCCATTCGGAAATCCCATGTTCTACGGCTGTATGCGCCTCGCATGGGCTTATCGCAGCTTACCACGTCCTTCATCGGCGTTCCAAGCCAAGCCATCCCCCAGATAGGATAATGGATATATGGGATACTTGGATATCACCAGATATAGAGGCTTATGCAACCATCATCTTAAATCAGGTTTAGTTCATAACCCTGTGGATTATGAACCTCGTTATGGACCCGGCGGGATTTGAACCCACGGCCTCCGCCTTGCAAGGGCGGCGCTCTCCCAACTGAGCTACGGGCCCAGTCCTCAGCCCGCAACCATTTAGTGCTTAGTAACGACCTTTTTTTCTTAGGAGGTGATCCAGCCGCAGGTTCCCCTACGGCTACCTTGTTACGACTTCACCCCCCTTGCTGAGCCCAGGTTCGACCCTAGCCAAAGGCTAGGGCCTCACCTCAACCCAACTCGGGTGGTGTGACGGGCGGTGTGTGCAAGGAGCAGGGACACATTCACCGCAGTATGTTGAACTGCGATTACTACGGATTCCAGCTTCACGTGGGCGAGTTACAGCCCACGATCCGAACTACGATTGGGTTTAGGAGATTTGCTTCCCCTTTCAGGGTCGCATCCCATTGTCCCAACCATTGTAGCCCGCGTGTAGCCCAGGGGATTCGGGGCATGCGGACCTATCGTTGCCCGCTCCTTCCTCTGGTTTAACACCAGCGGTCCCCTATGAGTGCCTTCTCCCCGGAGGAAGAAGTCGCAACATAGGGCACGGGTCTCGCTCGTTACCTGACTTAACAGGACGCCTCGCGGTACGAGCTGACGATGGCCATGCACCACCTCTCAGCGCTTCAGGTAAGGTCGTCAACCTGACCGTCATCATGCTGTCGCCCCTGGTGAGATGCCCGGCGTTGAATCCAATTAAACCGCAGGCTCCACCCGTTGTGGTGCTCCCCCGCCAATTCCTTTAAGTTTCAGTCTTGCGACCGTACTCCCCAGGCGGCGGACTTAATGGCTTCCCTTCGGCACCACCTGGGCCCAAGGCCCAGGTGACACCTAGTCCGCAGAGTTTACGGCCAGGACTACCCGGGTATCTAATCCGGTTCGCGCCCCTGGCTTTCGTCCCTCACCGTCGGACCCGTTCCAGACGAGTGCCTTCGCCATAGGTGGTCCTCCAGGGATCAACGCATTTCACCGCTACCCCTGGAGTACCCTCGTCCTCTCCCGGTCCCAAGTCCAGCAGTATCCCTGCCAGCCCTACGGTTGAGCCGTAGGATTTAAACGGGGACTTACTGGACCGGCTACGGACGCTTTAGGCCCAATAAGAGTGGCCACCACTCGGGCCGCCGGTGTTACCGCGGCTGCTGGCACCGGACTTGCCCAGCCCTTATTCCCCAAGCTATTTACACTTGGGAAAAGCCTATGCTGTGCATAGGCACTTGGGGTCCCCCCATCGCACTTTCGTGCATTGTGGAGGTTTCGCGCCTGCTGCGCCCCGTAGGGCCTGGGGCCGTGTCTCAGTCCCCATCTCCGGGCTTCCTCTCTCAAGGCCCGTACCGATCGTAGGCTTGGTGGGCCATTACCCCACCAACTACCTAATCGGACGCAGCCCCATCCTCAGGCGGATGTCCTTTCAGGGAAGGATCATTCCAGACCTCTTCCCCTATGGGGTATTATCCTCAGTTTCCCAAGGTTATCCCCCACCTGAGGGTAGGTTAGCCACGTGTTACTGAGCCGTCCGCCATGGACCGAAGTCCATAGACTCGCATGGCTTAGTCGAACCCCAATAGCAGTGGCCTCCGGCGGGATCAACCGGAATTATTTGCTAAGCAAAGCTTAGCAAACACTCTTTAGAGTCGGTCAAAAAGTTTTTGGAATTGACTCGGTCGTTACTAAGTATCACTTGGTTGCGGGCTTACATCAAACCTGAGCTCCTTTTCTCTCAGGCTATCATTGACTGCATAATATGATGGTGGTTTGGATAATGTATTGTTTTTAGGTTTGGAACAATATTATTT
>NZ_WAKW01000066.1 GCF_015523155.1 Methanothermococcus sp. | reverse complement strand
TCTTCATACCTCATTTTATCAATAACTTTATAAATTAAAACTGGCTTCCCACCAACATAAAAATATATTTCCTCTTTTTCTTCATTGGAGAGATTTTTATTCAATATTTCATTGGATAAAAAATCCATAAACTTTAAGGCAGTTTCTCTATCAAAGTCATCTATTAACATATAATCTGCTCTACCTTCAAGCTTCCCAGTATTATAAACATACTCAATAAACAAACTATCAGAAGAAAGGCAAAATATGGCATAGGTGTTGAACCTTGGTTAATGCCACTAAGAATTGGAATAAACTCCACAATAGCAATCTATTTCCATTTGATGTTAATTCTTTAATCATCTGCAAGTTCTTTGGAGCGGAGCGACAAAGATTTTGGAAAACGAAGTTTTCCAAGACGTCGAATATCAGTATTGGTATTTTTCCCTTTTCATTTAATTTAGCAAATAAATATTCAATATATTGATAAACATCGCCAGATTTATCTTCTTTATTAAAAATCTTATCAAAAAATGTTTTTGGAATATTTTTATTGGCATGCCTAAATAATAATTGCTAATATCCTCTGAACCTTTAATTAATAAATCAGATGATGATTTAGCATACTCCCTAAAATCATCTATTTTTGTTTTTTCATCTACTTCAAATAAACATTCAATAAAATTATCAACATTTAAAATATTTCCTTGTTCTAAAATCTATGAAAAATGGAATGTATTTTGATTTATCCAATTTAGTTGTTATAACTTCCCTAATTAATGTAGATTTTCCGCTGTTTATGGAGCCATAGATAAGATATATTAGGTTCCCCCTCTAATATAGATAAGATTTTACTAATCTCTTTTTCCCTGTTATAAAATTTCATGGTTTCAAACATTTAAAGTGTTTATCGTTTTATTTATTGAACATTAACTATTGAATCATCTCCAATCTTTTTTATGTTTATAATATTGTTTGCCACCTGTTCTAGCTCATCATGATGGGATATTACGAAAATCTGTGAAATAGTTTTTATATTTCTAAAAATATTTAACAGCTTTTTACGCCTATCCTCATCAAGGAATGCCGTTGGTTCGTCCAGTATTATACATTGTAGGTTATTACATACCGCCTTTGCTATTCCAAGCCTAAGGGCAAGGGATACTGCTATCTGCTCACCACCACTTAAAGTTTTTACAGGGAGTTCATCCACAATTATATCATAATCATTTTTAATTTGGATGTGGCTGTATGGTAATTCGAATTCTTTAAATATTTCGTTGGTGTATTTCTGAATAAGTGGGATATACTTTTCTCTCAAATACTGTTGAAATCCATTTTTTGAAAAGACATTCTCCCTTATATCTTTTAGATAAAATATGTATTTTTCCAATTGTTCCTTTTCTCGCTCTTTATCTCTTAATTTATTTAGGTTATTTATTTGAGTTTGTAGGAATTCCTCTTTGGAATTTAGATATGATGTTGCTTCTACAATCTGATTATTTGCATCATTCAATTTATTGAATATTTTTTCATAATCATTTTTTAATTTACTGTGGTAAGTTTCATCATAATTTAAATTATCCAATTCTTCTAAAATATCTTTTTTGTTGTTATTTAATATTTTTAGCTCTTCATTTTTATTATTTAGAATCTCATTTAAAGCATTTTCCAGTTTATCAATATCTATTTTATATCTATTGGAATAGTTTTTCAAAACTGATAGGGCATTTTTATATTTATTGTATGGTTCTTCATACATTTCCATTTCTTTTTCCATTCCCGATTTTTTCTGCTCCAATTTAATATATTGCTCTGCCTCCTTCTGTATGTTCTCGATTTCTTTTAGGGTATTAATTAGTTCTTTTTCTTTATTTTTTTTATCATTCATTAATCTTACAATATTATTCAATTTCTCCAAAACATTGTTTAATTCCCTTCTTTTGGTATTTACCTTTGTTCTATCGTAGTTCCCAACTGTTTTCAAAATATTATCTTTACTTTTTAAAATTTCCTTTTCATTTGCATTTTTTAAATACTCCACACAAAAGTTGTATTTGTTATAGTGCTTCTCTAAATCATTCTTTTTCTTTTCCAAATCTTCGATTTCTTTTTCAATGCTTATGTATTTGCTAATCTCCTTTCGGATCTCATACAAATCATTTATATAACTATCTAAATCTCTACTTATATTTTCTAAATTCTCCTTTTTTTCCTTTAATATTCCATACTTATCTTTTAATCTATTTATTTCTTCAAGTTTCTTTTTTAATTCCTTTAATTCAGTGCCGTAATTGATATATTTTTCGTTGAGTTTATTTAACCGCTGTTCTTCCTTTTCAATATCGTTGTAGTATGTGTTTAGGAGTTCCTCCTTTTTCTTCTCATCAATATATGACTTACACACTGGACATTTATTATCAGTTTCTTTAAGTTTTTCTATGGATTCTTTCATCTGGTTTATTTTCGTCTCTTTTTCAGCCATTAATCTGTTAAGATTGCTTATTTTTTCCATTAATTCATCATGATCTTTTATTAGTTCATTTTCAGTATTTATTTTACTTTCAATCTCATCAAAATTAGATAGTTCTTTTATGATCCCCTCCTTTTTCTTCTTCAAGGTATCTATTTGGGAGGCTATGCTTTTTTCTTTTTCCTTTAATTTCCCAAAATCTACAAGTTTTGCATTTAATTCATTTAATTTTTCATTTAATTCTAAATATTCATAATAGTATTTTTCGTTGTTTTTTAATTCTATTTTATTTTTGTTTATTTCCTTTAATTTATTATTTATCTCCTTTAATTCTGTTAATTTTTCCATTATACTATCTAAATTATTTAGCTCTTTTTTAATGTTTCCAATATCTTTGTTTATCGTTTCAATATCTTTATTTTCTGGATTAAGGTTTTTTAAGTTATTTTCAATACCCTTTAAATTATTCTCCAAAGTTTCCAGCATGCCCTTTAATTTATTGGATTTATCGTAATATTTTTTATATGTTTCAATTTCATTGGATAGTTCCTTTAATTTCCTTTCAATTTTAATATATCTATTGTACCCTTCATTATTTTCCATTAAAACATTACTATATTTATTAATGTCTTCTATGTCATTCTTTAAATTATAAATATCCATTTTAAGAGTTTCTATTTTATGCTCCATTTCTGTTAATATTTTGTTTAAATCGTTAAATTTTTTTTCTTTTTCATCATAATGTTTTAACTCTCCCTCCTTTTTTTCCTTTAAATCTTTAATGTGTTCATACCTACTTTGAAGTTCTTTTAATTCCTTTTCCTTATGTGCTATTTCTTCTTTTAAATTGATTATATCCTCTTTTATGGTATTAATCTGCTTTAACTCTCCCTTAATATATTCTAATTTACCATTGAATTCGTTAATCGCCTTTCCCATTTCTTCCCAAGTTTTTTCATATTTTTCAATGCCAAGAAGCTTACCAATAAGTTTCTTTCTTTCCGAGGGTCTGAGATTTATAAGATTGCTAATTTCCCCCTGTTTTATATATATTGCATTTAAAAATACCTCGTGGTCTATTCCGAGTATCTCTTTTATTTTATTATTCACTTCACCATTGCCCTCTGCATAAGGTTTATTATTTATATACAATCTATCAGTATTACCTCCTCTTCCCCTTCCCCTTATGACTTTATAATTATTTCCTCCTACCTCAAAGGTGAGCCCTATTAAAAACTGATTAGTCCCCCTCTTTTTCAAGTCCTCAATTTTAGAACTACTCCTTGCATATAGTGCGTAATTCATAGCCTCAAATATCGACGATTTTCCACTTCCATTCTGACCTATTATAGTGGTGATTCCTTTATTAAATGATATTTGGGTGTTTTTATGACTTCTAAAATTCTTAATGTTAATACCCATTATAATCATTATTCCACCGATTTTTATTTTATAAAATTTAAATTATTTTTTTAATTTTTTATAATATTCCTCATTCTTCCATTAAAATACTCTAGAAGATAAGCGTATAAATCATCATCCTCTAAAACCTTATTAAATATGTTATAAACAAAATCTATATCGTAATTTTTATTTTTAAGAAATTCCTTAAATATTTCATCAATATTTTTTTTATTTTGAATGTCAATTATTGCCTCTTCTACACCCTCCTCGACAATGAATAATCTGCTATAAAGTGCCTTTTTTTCTAAAATCTCATGTAAATGTCCAAAAAGTTCTTTAACAACATTGCAAATAACCACTGGATTTGATTTTGATTCCATTTCATTTATAAGATTTTCAAAATCCCTTTTATTCATGATTTTTTTGTCTATTATAAAATCCCTGCATTTTATATCTATTTTATCCACATCATTTATATCAAAATCTCCCCCACTCATATCAACCAAATAAAACCCCTTTCCGTTCTTTTCATAATCCCTGTACTCATCGTAGGACAAAATTTCTGTGGAACCGCTGTATGCAATAACACCATTTCCATATTTTTCTTCATTTTTATTCACATTTACACTATTTCCTATATCTTCATTATTAACGGTTCTAAGGGTTCTTTGATGGATATGTCCTCCTGCATAGTAGTTAAATCCCTTTGGAAGGTTACTTAATTGGAGCTCATATGTAGGCAAGTTTGAGTAGGAATAAATACTTTGGTGAAATAGTAGTATTTTGCTACCGTATTTCTTGGATTCCCTTTCTATTAAATTGTAATCATCAAAAAGACTGTTTATTTTACTTTTAAGTGTGAAGTCAGAACCTCCTATGAATATTTCTTCACTCCCCTTTTTAAAAACATGATATTTTTTATCAACAAATGTTTTTAGGTTATTACCCAAAAAGCCCTTCAATATTTTGAAAGGAGAACCTTTGGAGTTCCTATTTGGTAAATCATGATTGCCGTGAATAATATAAATCGGTATATTATATTTTTTTAACCTATTAAACCCCTCAATTGCCGTGTAAATTGCATTAATTGATGGTTCTGGACTTTCAAATAAATCACCACTATGAACTACAAAATCTGGTTTTATCTCAATTATTTTATCAATGCATTGGTTGAATGATTTATAAATATCTCTTTCCCGTTCATCTAAATTATACTGTCTGTATCCTAAATGGTTGTCGGATATATGGACAAACTGCAATTTCATCACCATAATATTTTATACTTCGTATTCACATATTATTCGCATGTGATATATACATTATTTTATATCATTACTACACCATTACTTTGATTTGCGGAGCTAAAATTCGAAGGTTTTTTAATCCCTTATCTTCGCGAAGCGAGGAGATTTTACAATCAAACGAAGTTAAAATTCGAAGGATTTATAACGGAAGGGACTTCTTGTGGAATAAGTTAAAATTTTAAAATTTTTATGTAAATAGATATAATATTAAAATTAAGTATTATATTTTTAGAGTATACAATATTGGCATTCTTAAATAAACATATAAAAAATAAAAAAATAAAAAATTATTTTAACACCGCCCCTTCATCTGCGGAAGATACTAATCTTGAATATCTTGCTAAATAACCTTTTTTAACTTTTGGTTCTGGTTTTTTCCATTTTGAGAGTCTTTCTTTTATTTCCTCATCACTTAGTTTTAACTCAATTTTTTTAGCAATCATATCTATGCTGATTATATCGCCCTCTTCGATTATAGCAATGGGTCCACCTGCCATGGCTTCAGGAGATATATGTCCTATACATGGACCTCTACTTCCACCACTGAATCTACCATCTGTAATCAGTGCAACGCTGTCATCTAACCCCATACCGCATATGGCAGATGTTGGGGAAAGCATTTCTCTCATTCCAGGTCCTCCTGCTGGTCCTTCATATCGTATTACAACAACATCTCCCTTTTTAATGTTCCCACCAAGTATGGCTTTTATAGAATCTTCCTCTGAATCAAATACTCTTGCAGGTCCTTCGTGTTTATACATCTTTGGATTTACTGCACCAATCTTAACAACACATCCATTGGGTGCAAGGTTTCCCTTTAAAATCCTTAAACCTGCTGTTTTATGAACTGGTTTATCCATAGGACGTATTATATCATAATCAATATAATTTACACTTTTTATAATCTCTTTTGTGGTTTTTCCACTTACTGTTTTTGTATCCCTTATTTTACTTTCCAACACCTTTAATACTGCTGGAATACCTCCTGCTCTATGTAGGTCAATTATAAAATGCTCTCCACCAGGTCTAAGTGATGCTATATGTGGAACTTCGTCGCTTAATCTATCAAAGTCCTCGAGGGTGATATATCCCCTTTCTATCTCATTTGCTATTGCAGGTATATGAAGAGTTGTATTTGTGGAACCACCAAGTGCTAAATCAACTAATATGGCGTTTTCAAATGATTCTTTTGTTAGTATATCTTTTGGTTTTATGTTATTTTTCACCAAATCGACTATCCTCATCCCGCTTTTTTTTGCAATTCTTACCTTCTGAGCATCAACAGCAGGGGTTGTTGCACACATTGGGAGCGATAAACCAAGTGCCTCAGTTAAACATGCCATACTATTTGCAGTGAATAATCCTGCACAACTTCCAGCACCTGGACAGGCACAGTTTTCAATCTCATTTAATACTTCTTCATCAATTTTCCCAACTTGGTATTCCCCAACCCCTTCAAATACACTTATAAGGTCATATTTCTTCCCATGCAGTTCACCTGGAAGCATTGGTCCTCCTGTTACTACAATAAATGGTATATCTAATCTCAGAGCCCCCATTATCATACCAGGAACTATTTTATCACAGGAGGGGATAAGTACCAATCCATCGAATCCATGAGCCTTAGCCATACTCTCTACGGTATCTGCTATTATCTCCCTTGAAGGTAAAGAATATTTCATACCCTCATGTCCCATGGCTATACCGTCACATACTGCCATAGTATTAAATTCAAATGCAGCTCCTCCATTTGCATATATTCCTTTTTTTACAGCTTCTGCAATGGTATTTAAATGGATATGTCCAGGAACTACCTCTGTAAAGCTATTTACTACACCTATAAAAGGCCTTTTTATTTCTTCATCAGTATATCCACAGGCTTTTAATAAACTTCTATTCGGGGATCTTGTAAGACCTGTTTTCACATTATCGCTTATCATTTTTTTATCACCTTTTAATTTTACAAAATAAAATACTATTTATATAATATAAAACTATTGAATAAAAAAATTAAAAAAAGTTTTTTTATAGTAAAATAAATAAATAATTATTTTTTATAAGAAAAATATAAAAATAGATAATTTTAAGGTTTCTCAATTTTAACAGCTTTTCCATCCTTCCATTCTACGAATATTGGTTCTGATGGAATGTCATCCAATGTTTTGAAGTATTCCACAGCCGCCTTTGTTCCGTATCTATCGGAACCTGCCAATAGTATTACTGTATGGCCGTTTATTATCTGTTTTTCTATAACTCCCTTATTTGCACCGGGGTAATCGTTGGTTACTTTGATTTTAAAATCATACAAATATTTTTTAGCCAATGGATTTGCCACAGGACCTCCAACTAAGATACAGTCTTCGGTTATTTCCAATGGTTGATTTATTAATTCGGTAGTATTTTTAAGACATTTTGCCGATAGGTTGTTGTCTATTTCTGAACCGATTATTAATTTTGCATTATGGACAATTTCTTTAATTTTCTCTGATTTTATGTCTTTTGCTACATCTGGGTAAGTAATTATGGTCGTAGTTTGTACAGAAGCAGTTTTTTCATTATTATTATTTTCATTTGATGAATTATTTGTAGAGGTATTATTGTATGAAGAATTTTTGCAGTATAATACATTCCTTGGGAAGGTTAAAGAGAGCTCCTTTACATCACCACTTTTCCAAATTACAGTTTCTTTTGATTTATAATTCCCAATATAAAATTCAACAGTTTTTCCATTATCCTCTTGGGTTCCATCTATTTTCAACTTTTCCTCTGAATAACTTGGACCACCAAACTTGTTGTCTTTAACAATTATGGAGCCCCTTACCTCTCCGTTAATTTTAGCCACCAATTTTACATTATTAAGCACCCCACCTCCTTCCACATTTACAGTTCCATAATAGGACGCAGGTAATACAGGAGCTGATGCAGAATATACCGTGGATATTAAAAAAATAAAAGAAAAGATTAAAATTATCTTTTTTAGCATTATCCCACCTTAATGTACATTTCTACCCATCAATTCATCTTTATTGCTCATAGCTAACCAGTATATGTTGTATGGTTCTAAATATACATTAGATATATTGTCGTTTCTGGTATATATATACCCACCTGCATCAAGTATTTGTATCCATGTATTATTTATTGACAATATATAATCACTTAGTTTTACCTTTCCATTGTAGTTCTCGTAATCATTTGTTGATGGGTTTATTGCCACTAAGTTATATCCTTTATAAACAATTCTTGATGGTGGAACTGATGGTTTTGAGCTATTGTATGATACATACATCGTTGTATCATTCTTACAGTATATGTAATATCCATAGAGCACTTTTAAGTCATGTTTTCTATGCAATTTCCATGAATTATTATAATATGTAATAATCTCCATAACATTTGATTCATTGCTGAATGATATATTGTTTTTATGTGGTAAAGATATTGCATTCCAACCTCTTTTAAGAGTTATTGAATTTTTTATAACAACAGTTCCATTACCTATTATGTAGTTTTCATAAGGTGCTATTAATGGATAGTTATCTATATTATTGTAAGGACTGTCTCCAATTCCATCTCCATCAGCATCAGTTCCATTGTAATCTGAATAGTAGTTTCCTAAGTAGTTCGTATAGTTATGTCCGTTGTATGTGTAGTTTATTTTTGCTAGTTAATGGAATGTGTTGTTTTGTGAGTTACTTTCAATGTAAATATTATCTGTGTTGTTTATGAAGTTGTTTAGATATATTGTGTTGTTGGATAAAGAATCAAGGTAGATTCCAATAAACTTATTATTAGAAGCATTTACATCTGTTATTTTACTGTTTGATACATTATAAAATTCAATTCCAATAGATGCATTGTTTAATTCAACATCTTTTACAGTTATATTTTCACAATTTACTGCAATTATTTGTCCTGGATTATATAATGAACTATCTATTATTTTATCTTTCTTATTTTCTAAATAAACTAATGGTTTTCCATTAACGGTGTTATTTTCTACTTTATTGTTGAATGAATTACCCCATACAGCCAATCCACAGTTTTTAAATGTGTTATTTGTTATTGTGTTGTTGGATGAAGAAACAAGGTAAATTCCACAATCAAACTCTTTAACAGTTAAATTCTTTATTGTGATATTCTTATGCCCATTTACATAAATTCCATAAATTCCATTATCATTCCCAACACCATCTAAAACCATCCCATTTCCATCTAATACTACATTATTGGCATCTATGGTTATTGCATTTCCACTTAAATTTGTGCATGATATATTTAATATATAATGTCCTGGAAAGTTGATTGTATAGGGTAAAGAATTTATAACAAAGTTATGTGGAATTGATATATTTTTACTTATAACTAATGAAGGGTCTCCATAAAGGTTAAAGTCCATTAAATTCATTTTCCAAGCATCATCATAGGTATATCCAAAACTACTTTTTGCCAAATATAATGCTTCTCCAACTGGATAACCTGATGCCACCCATTTTACAAATTCATATCCAATTTCTGCATTATCTGGTGTTCCATCTGGTTCCCAATACCCTAGATTATACCACGATACTCTTGATGCAGATACCGTTGCTACGGCCCCTCTTTTTAATAAAGCATATCCTAAGTTATCTGAATCTTCTGAATATCCATTTGAACATGAGCATTGATAAGCTATTGCTGGTTTATCATCCGATAGATTATATACATCAGACGAGCTAATAAAATCTACCCATTTCATTTCATTCCACTCAGGAGTTCCATCACCATTGGTGTCATTGTACCAATACTTCCTATAAGCTCCCCACGGACTTCCGTGGCCCCACCAAAATACCATACCATAACCTTTATTCCATTCATTTATTACATTTGTTTTGTTTATTGGAGCGTTGTAGTATGAAGCATTTGTTGGAACTGGATTTAATCCGCTTCTTTCATACATCACATAGTGTGAATAGTTTAAAGGTTGTAATACATTCTCTATTAAATATTTTGGAAATCTCTACCATCTGTTCTTGGCCAATAGGAATTATCTTCATTTTCATAGTTTAATATTGCCATAGGAAGTAATACTCTCTTTCTCCAATCTCCAGAAGTATTCTCATATTCTATGATTTTTTCAAGAATATAATCTAACTGGCTATAATCACCGTAAAATGGTATCCTTCCAACAAATACCTCGGGATAGAAATCTACATCATCATTTGGGTCTCCATATATGCCATTTCCATTTGAATCCCAATTTCCAGTTAAATCAGCATAGAAGTAATCCGTTGGAGATTCTCTATCACTGTAATCGTAATACCTTGGATAACACATCATCATAGGGATATTTCTATAACTATCTGAATCATTTAATGGGTCATCAGGGTCAGGATTTCCAATTAATAATACATATTTTATTCCATAGGTTTTGTAGTGATTTTTTAACCAATTTCTAATGTTTATAGCTCTTTGCTGTCCAGTGGCATTTCCATAGTCATTTTCTGTTATTACCAATGGGTTAAATCCTCTAATTTTTAACCAGTTCGTGAAGTTTGTTAGTTCATTACAATTGGATTTGATACTATTTGTAGTTATAATTACATAATCGTATATAGGATTGTTATTTAATTCATTTGGTGCTTTATTATTTATATTTACAATATCGTAATTGATGGGTTTATAATTTTTCAATAGATTTAGGGTATATGGCGATATTGAATACTCTTCAAGATTGCCATTTGTGGGTGATGAAGTTAAATACCCTTCGTTATTTAAATTATATGATATTTTAAAAGTTATTTTTTTAATATATACTGCTTTTTTCTGAACTGGATTATACTGTATTGGTGTAAATAATACACTAACTAATTTTGCTTCTCTTAATTGACCTTTATTTGCAATAACAACTGGTTTTTCAGGATAAAAACTGTTATTATTATACACATTAATATTGTATCCATTGACAATCTTTTTTCCAAGACCATAATCAACAATTATTGTTCCATTTAACCCATCTGAAACTATGGGGGGAGCTGGTGGAATATTTAAGGTTTTATTTATATATTCATAATCAATTTTAATTATTTTTAGATTAATTGTGGATAAATTACAGTTTGAAGGAAGCAATATATTGTAAGATTTATATGGTAGTTTAGGGTTTCCAGGGCTTCCTCCATTATAAAATCCATTTATTATTATTAAATTGGTGCCGTTAATATTTTCAATTTTGTAGTTTGGTGAGCTCAGTGTATAGTTATGGCTTTCTCCATATATAGAGCATATTCCAATTAAAGACACTATTAGCAATAGCAATATAAAAACATATTTTTTCATTTTTTCACCCCACAACTTTCAATGACTTCCAATAATGAACTGAAACCTTAAATGTTCTATTTTCATTTAGTTTTATTATTGCACAGTTCATACTATCGATATAATTTAAAGGTGGATAACCCACACAATAGGTGTAATTTTTGGATAATTCCGACATGTTTAATACCATAGTACCCGCATATTTATCCTCCCCAATTTTTTTTAATGGAATTGTTTTTACCCTTTCAAAAGTTCCAGAACCTGGTATATCTTTTACAGCATAAAAAAATTTATAGAGCGATATATTTTTTGGTTCTCTTCCAATTAGTTCATAATTTTTTGATTTTGGATTATCACATAAAACCGTTATTTCAATAGTTATAGTATCGTTAATGGCTGTACCATAATTTCCATTTTTCAAATTTTCAATCTTTGGTTTATCCATGCAGCTAGAAATTATTACCACTGAAATAATCGATATTATAAATAATAAATGCTTTAAATATTTTCCATTCAGCGACATTAATAATTACCACCAAATAATAATTTTAAATTTATATTCATATACATTTTAATTTATTTATATTTATTTATATTTATTTTTTTATGGTATATAAACAACTGATATATCTTATAAATAAAAAAATCATTAAAAATATGGATATTGAAGATATTAAAGTTGAATAGGCTCCCCCAATTATCCCAATATTGGTTATAAATACATAATTTAAAACACTATTTAATATTAAACCAAATAGTAAAATATACAGTGGTACCTTAGCATAACCTAAACCTTGAAGTGAAGAACTGCATATTGTATAGGAGCTCATAAAACCAGCAGAAATTGATAATATTTTTAAACATATAGACGCCCTGTAATCATCCACCCCAAAAAAAAACATTAAAAGCTCTTTTGAAAATATGAATATTATTACAAGAATAGGGAGAATTATAAAAAAATTCATTAAAATAGCCTTTTTAAAATATTTAAAATCCTTTGTTTTTGATATTCTTGGTATTAGTGGAATGGATATTGCAGAGGCAAACAAAAAAACACCCCTGGAGAGTAAAGATGCATAACCATAAATACCATTATCATAAGCCCCCAATATTGACATTATAAATATACTGTCTAAATCATTTAAAAGACGATAGGATGCTGCTCCTAAGGCTATTGGAATAGCATACACTAGTATTTTTTTAACAAGTTCTTTATTTTTATTTATAGGTGATTTAAATGAAGATATACTTATGTTAAAAGATTTCCTCAATAGATGAAAGCCAAAAATCCCTCCAACAATATATGCAAATGATATAGATAGTAGGGACCCTAAAACACCAAGTAATGGTGCAAAAATTACTACAAATAATATCTTAAATGTATTTTCCACCACCCATGTTTTGGAGAGCTCCTTTATTTTTAATCTGCCCTGTAATATTCCCCTGCTCCATGATATAAATGACGAACATACTATTGCAAATCCAACTGCAAGATATAATATAAGGTTTATGCTTTTGTATCCGCCACCAAGTATGTATTTTAACAGAATTGTAATCAGAGCTCCGATAATTGAAAAGATTAGCATAATCTTTAAAATAGATAAAATCCATTCATTGTGGTTATTTTCTGCCCCATACTCCGAGATATATTTTGCCATTGATGGTGGAATACCTGAGCAAAAAAATATGGTCATTACATCCATTAAAGGTATGAGCCCTCGAAGTGTTCCAAATCCGTCTGTTCCAAGAATAAGAGCAGTTAAAAAATAAAATACATAAGCCATTCCCTTTGAATAAATATTTGAAAAAATCATATAAAAACAGTCCTTTATAAGTCCATCGTTTTTTAAATTTTTAAGTTTTTTAAATTTCAGCATAATATCACTAAAAAAGAAAAATTTTATTTTTTTTATCGTATATAAATTCTAAGAATTTTTTATTAAAATAAAATATATTATAATCCAAGTAATGCAAAAATAACTCCTATAAATGCTATTATGGTTGTATACTGTGAAATAGGATATAACTGTCTAAATGTTAAAACTGGCATATATGCACTTATACCTGAGCTCAGTATAGGAAATAACAATGCTACTGCAAAGTTTTCAACAATTGTTATGGGGTTGTTTATATCTGGTGCAATACCGAGATAGAGAGTTGCAAATAAACTTCCAAGTGTTATCATTAGAAGTTCCTTTACAGACAGATATATTGCTCTGTATCTTCCAGAGTATTCCATAGTTGGACCTTCAATAACATCTGCCTTTGTATGCATAATTGAGAAAGGATAGTCGTTTGTCAATATC
Organism: Methanothermococcus sp.; assembly: GCF_015523155.1. Lineage (GTDB taxonomy): Archaea > AGJL01 > Methanococci > Methanococcales > Methanococcaceae > Methanofervidicoccus. Next base: position 10,856 of record NZ_WAKW01000066.1, on the reverse strand, counting down.
ATATACCCTATAAAGTATGCTATTGCCCCAAAAATACCGCCTATGCTAAATAAAAAATTATCTCCAACAAGATTTATCAAATATATGCTTTTATGTGGGATAAATGGTATAAATGTGGATACATAAAATGGAAAGGAACCTATCGTAATCATTTTAAAAGCTCTAACTGCTCCCAACTGTTCAAGAGATATTTTAATAGTATTTAAAAAATTGCTTCCTTTACACTCATCAACATATGGCATTCTTACACCCATAATCGAGCTAACAAGGGAACCCATAATTACATAAACCATTTCCTCTATTTTCAAAAGACCCACAACACCTATCTCGTTTGAAAGTATATGAAACTTTGTGAGTGAGGTCAAAGCCAGTATTGTCCAAATAACAGTAAAACTTATAACAGGAAGAATTTTATATAATCTTGGCATAATGCTGTACGATTCCTCTGTCTTTTTTGCTAAAAACTTAAATAATGCCCAAAATCCTGGTGTTAATATTGATGGTCCTATTCTTTGTTGAATTCTAGCTTGAATTTTTCTTTGAATTCCAGGAATCCATGTGGATATTGCAAAGGCTATTAATGGAACGCCAATTATTGAGAGTATTTCTTCAATTAATACATACATAAATTACACCTCAGTTTCTTCCTTTATAATTTTTGGAAGTGCCTGCACAATGCCTTGTATAATATCTTCAGGTCTCGGTGGGCATCCTGGAACTTTAACATCTACTGGAATTATATTCTCAACAGGTCCATCTATAAAGTCAGAAGTCCCCAAATCTCCACCGATATTTCCATACACCCCACCCATTAATGCACAGCATCCCACTGCAACCACAGCCTTAGGTTTTGGTATTGCCTCGTATATTTTTTTAAGTGGTTCAGTCATCACCTTTGTAACGCATCCACTTACAATTAGTATATCAGCCTCTCTTGGATTCCATGTTAAAAGGACATTGTATTGCTCTGCATCGTAAAATGGAGATTGGACACAATTTACAACCTCAATATCACAGCCATTGCATCCCCCGGTGTATGCCAACATGATATGAATACATTTTTTCCTTGCATGTTCCTTTACCATGCATTCACCTTTTTATTTTTTTGCATTTTTTATTATTTTTTATCTTTCTTTTTTATTTTTATTTTCTTCTTTAATTATTCTTGAAAGGTTTATTGAAAGAATATTTGTTATTTTTTTAAGTTGTTCATCTGGGATATTCACAGGTTTTTCAAACATTTTAGTTAAATCAACTTCGATATATTCATCTCCAACATGCCTTGGGTGAATAGGAGATATCTCGTTAAATATAGAAAATACAGGACAGAAGTCATGGCAGTATAAACAATATATACATTTTGTGCTGTCGATTACAGGAATTGAGTTTTTTGTGTAATTTTCAGTTATTTTTACAGGTTTTATTTTTACCATGTCAATACATCCAGTTGGGCAGGCATTGGCACATCCTCCACACCCAATACAGAGCTCCTCAAATACACTCCTTGGAAGTTTTACACCTGATAATATGTTATTTCTCATTTCATTCGAGGTGTATCTATCGGTTCCAAAGATTATTCGTTCAAGATTTTCATACAATCCAGAAATAAATATTTTTGCAAGATTTTTAAAGGATGGGTCGTTCATAATATGCACCTATGTATAAAATTATTATTTTTTATTATATTATTACTTCTCAACCCATGTTCTATATATTGAAATAGCATGAGTAGGGCAGATATTAGCACAGGCTGAACAGAATTCACATTTATCCCAATCAAATTTACCTTTATCCACTGCATCGTTTGGACAAATTTTGTTGCATAATCCACAAGAAACGCAAAAATCAAAATCTGTTCTAATAAATGAATTGTTTCTATCTACTATCTTTTTATATCCTGTGGTGTTTGGTATTACATCTCTTGGGCAGTGTATAGCACAGTTTTCACACATTACACAATTGTTATTGAATATAATCTCTCTTTTGATAGATTTAGAAATTTCATTTTTAAATTTTATAATTTTCACGGTAATTGCATCATTTGGACATACATTTGAGCAGGTCCCACATCCTATACAGTTTTCATCCTTAATCACATCAAATCTTTTAATTTCTTCTATTTTTATAGACTCCTTTGGACAGACATCTATACATATACCACATAAAACACATCCACCTTCTATAAATTTCCCTTTATTAATCCTAACGCCCTGAGGGCATATATTTACACAGGTATCGCATAATTTACAGGAGTTCGGGTCATAAAATACCCTGTTATTTTCAATCTTTAAAGCACCTGTTGGGCAGTTATCAGCACATAAACCACAGTTTATACAGTGTTTTAATGGCATGGTTTTACTATCTTTTTTAATTTTAACCACTTTAAAGTTCAATACTTGTAAGGCATTCTTTGGACATTTTTTAATACAATTTTCGCATAGTATGCATTTTTCAGTATTTACTTCACCAAAGTTTATGGCATTATTTGGACAAACATCCCCACATATATTACATCTTGTGCATCCATCTACCTCTTCTTTTTCCAATATCGTGTTCTTTGGACATAGATATATACATTTTCCACATTCATCACATTTTTCCCTGTCTATCACTATTGAAGTTCTAATATCTGTTGAACGGGCAGTTTTTTTTCCTTCATCTATTGTAGATATATTATCATCAACCATACCCTTAATATTTATAGATTTAACTGCTCCACTATTAAATATTTTTAAGTACCTCTCTGCCAAAGCTTTGTTCTTTCTATTCTTTAAATCATTTAAGTCAAAATACATTCTTGCATCGTATGGACAAACCTCTACACATAAGCCGCACATCACACAAATTCCATCTGGATATACGACTGCCTTTTTAGTTTTATTTACAATTTTTTCCTCTTTTTTCATTTTAATTATGTTTATGGGGCATACAATCTCACAGGTTCCACATCCGTTGCATCTTCGCCTATCTACATAATATCCGCCAAATTCATTCTTTTTTATGGCATTATTTGGACATTCTCTTGCACAAGTTCCACAGGTGATACAGGAAAATGCCTTATTATCTATCAATTTAATGGCGTTGGTAGGGCACACTTCCATACATTTTGAAAATTCTTTGAATGGACAGGTTTCGCATTTTTCAATGCCTCTACATTTGCTTATATCCGTTATAATCATAATATCACATAAAATATTATTTTATTATATAAATTATCCATAACTATTTCTTAAATACTTTATTTATGATATTTCCAAATAATAAGCCTACCAATGACAATATAAAAGAATAAGACATTGGAAAATTGTAATAAGGTAGACTTCCTAACATGTATGCAATGAATACACCTACAATTAGATAAAACCATATATTCAACTTTGTATTTATCGTTATACCCAACAAAAAACCCACAAGCATCCCTACAAGTGATAAAAACATGGTGTTTATTGTAATTAACCCATAATTTATCATAATATCACCATTTAATATATTAATCTGAAATATTTTTTACAATGACCCTTTCGCTAGATAACAATGTAGTAATCGTAGATAATCCAGCCAATACCTTTAAACCTACTGCGGTATTTAAATAAGGTATTATTCCTGCATTTTCTAAACCCGTTGGTGATGGAAATACATTCATCCCAAAGAGACTATGTATGTTTAGGAGATAGTATCCTGAAACTGCAATACCTGTCAATCCAAGTATAAGAAATATTAGAGCTCCGAAACTTTCAAGGGTTTCCAAAAATTTATGGTTGAAATTTATCGGGCAATTTCTTATTCCAAATGAAACGATTGCTAGAATATATGAAGCAGCTATCAATGAACCGCCTTGAAAACCACCTCCTGGTGTAATATGTCCTCCAAGAATTACATATACTCCAAGAATCATTAATATTATACTCATGGGTATTGCTAAAACTTTAATTATTGGAGTAAATCCCTCTATCTCATCGATATTTAATTTTTTCTGATTTCCATATACCTCTTTAAGGAATTCTGAATTAAATAGACCCCTTCCAAATACCATTCCTGTGACAAGAACCGAGTTAATCAATATTAAACATTCCCCGAGTGTATCAAATCCCCTCCAATCAAATAAAACTGCTGTTACAAAATTTGGTATAATATAACTATGAGTATATATGGCATTTACTCCTTCAACTACATTTATATTATAAACGGAATACAATATGGCAGCACCAAAAAACATAAAGGATAGCGAAACTGCAATTTCCCTATTGATATATGACATGATATCACCATCGAATAATAATTAAATTTTACCTTTTTATTTAGCAAAATATATTACAACTGATAAAATACCTACAAATACCGATACCCAAAATAACTGCATGTTTATATGATTTGAATTTTCCCTATTGAATTTAAATAACATCGGCATGAATGAAATGGCAATTCCAATTATAGAGATACCTATAACTGCAAATAGTATGTCACTGAATACCCGAGATAACAGCAACACTGACATAACTAAAAAACTATATAGGGTTAATTCACCAGTTAGTCCTGCACCAACCGATATTCCATCGCCGTGTTTTTCTTTTTCCATTTGCTTTTGAAATTTATCGTATTCCATAATACCACCAATAAATAAAATTTAGTATTAAAAAAATATTTACATTAAATAAATTAAAATACCATTATAATGTCCAAATCCTTCCAATTTCATTTGCATAAGGAGTTATTTGATTTATTACAATATCTGGATAAATACCCAATAAGATACATAATATAGTCAATACAGCCAGAGAAAATATAGAGTATTTTGAGACCTTGGTAGTTTTATACTCCTTAATCTGCTCTTCACTGCATGGTTTTAAGAATATTAAGTAAAATGCCTTCATCATTGAAACGAATGTTCCCACACTAACTAATATCATTATAATTGCAAGTTCTGGCATATTTACATTCATAGCCGCTTCTGCAAGTAATAATTTACTTTGGAATCCATTAAATGGTGGAACTCCACTTATTGCAAGTTTTGCACATAATATCATAAATGCAACCGTTGGCATAATAGGTAAAAGCCCACCAAGTTTTGCCAAATTTGATGATTTCTTTTGACTGACTATGTGAGCTCCTAAAAATAATGCACTCTTATAAATAAAGTTATTTATTGCATGGAATATTCCTGCTACAATACCCAACGGTGTTCCAATGGCAAGTCCTGCTGCAACATAACCAACCTGACTTATGGCATGATATGAAAGAAGTTTTTTATAATCACTTTGCAACAACGCCATCACAACACCAAATACCATCCCAAATATTGATAATGCAATCAATGCACCATGGGCAGTATTGAAATAAGATAGACCACCGAATAATTTTAATATTACAAGCATTATTGCCACAAGAATGGCTTTTGAATATGTTTGCAACATTGAAGCCACAAATGGCTTTGCTCTGGCATATATATCAGCTTTAACTGTGTGGAAGGGTGGAAGACCGCTTCCATAGCACAAACCTATAATTAGCATCAATAATCCGCCGTATATGGTGGGTGTTGCAGGATTATTTGCAAGGTAGTTGTGCATGTCGCTTATATTGAGTGTTCCTGTTGCAGATAGTAAAAATGCTATACCCAATAACAACAAAGAACCAGCCATATTTCCCATAATCATATATCTAAATGCCGATTTGTATGCCTTTTCTGTTCCAGATGCTATTACTAATCCCGTTTGGACAATTGCCACAATCTCGTAAAATACATATATATTGAAAAGGTCATCTGCCAAAACCACTGCTGAAACACTGGCAAGTCCCATTAATAGCAACGATACAAATAATCCATTTACTCTTTTTTCACCTATTCCAGTAATAAGTACCAATGAACCTATTAGCATTAATGTGAAGATTATTATCTGCTTTGCCGGATTAAATATATACGCTATTCCAGAGATTAACCCACTTTCCATACCATGAGCTCCGAAGAAATATGTTCCATAGCTCCCAAGGAATGGAAGAATTATAAGAGATAATGCCATCAAAAGTGCTAAAATTCTAATTACCTTACTTTTATAAATATAATTAAATATTATCGCCATAATTAATGGATATACTACAATCAAAGGCAGAAGGTTCATTATTTTCACCATATTATTTTACTAATAATTAAACATTAATCCTCCTTTAATATAATCGACGCTTTAAGTGTTTTATATTTTTTGTAGAATACTATCGATAGTGCAAGCATTATGGCAAGCATTGAAGCTTCAATAACAATATTTGTTAATACAAGTGCTTGAGGTAGAGGATAAACTGCTTTTGTGGCAAACATTGTAAATTCCATGCTGGGCATTTTAATAGGGACAATTCCACCAGCCTTATATCCAATAGCAATCAATGTTAAATTTACTCCATTTCCAAGTGCAGATAGGGCTATAATTTTTTTTAAAACATTATCTACAAAGAAAACACCATATAACCCTACAATGGCTAAAATTCCGGCGGTTATAAATGATGCAAGTTGTAAATCCATATTCATCACCAAAATTAAAAGAATTATAGCAATTTCAATAATAGGATATAATATTAATATAATATCATAATTAATATCATAATATAATATCATAAATAATATATAACCAATTTGTCATTAATTATAATGATAAATATCTTTCAAAATATATAAATATTATGGTAAGTGGATAAAAAAATTAGAATATAAATATACTTCAAAGTATAATAAAACCTTATATAGAATTATTTAACGTAAAAAAAAACTTCTATTTATAATAATTTATTAAATCTTTTGGTGATAAATTGGAAATAAAACCGATTTTAGAGGAATATTTAAAAGATTGCAAAAAGCTCGCCATAATGGGCATTGGAAATACTATGAAAGGGGATGACGGCTTTGGTGTATTAATAATTGAAAATTTAATAAAATATTATAAAAATAAATATAATCTAAATGAAAATAATGAGGTGAATAAAATAGAGGATAAAATTATACTTCTAAATTGTGGGGTTGTTCCAGAAAATTTTACAGATGTTTTAAAGCGAGAAAAACCAAGCAATATATTGATAATTGATGCTGCATTGATGGGAGAGGTGCCAGGAACATTGAACATTATAAATAGTGAAGATATATCAGGGGTGGTTTTTTCCACACACTCATTACCTATGAGCGTAATAGTTAAATACCTGACATATTATATAAATACAGAAATACTTATAGTTGGTATTGAACCAGAACAGATTGATTTTGGAAAACCATTATCAAAAAAAATTTATGAAAAAAATTTAAAATTTACAGAGAGGCTTATTGAATTAATAGATTCTTTTTTAAAAATAAATAGATAAAAATTTTTATATAAAAAAATTAAGAAATAATAAAGGTGAATAAATGTTTTCCATTAAATTTAAAACAACGGATGAGTTATCTGAACCTTCGCCACGATTAATAGACCAAATAATAGGTCAAGATGAAGCCCTCAATATTGTATTAAGTGCAGTTATCAATAAAAGGCATGCTCTATTGTTGGGGGACCCAGGTGTTGGTAAATCTATGATGGTTAAAGCTGTGGGTGAGCTTATAGAAAAGTCCAGCACTGACTTTAAACCATATACTATAATAGCAAAACCAAATTTAAAAAACCCTGAAAAACCCATTGTAGAATTAATAGAAGGTCATTATGAGGAAAAAATTGAGGTTATAAGTCCGAGTGTTGTAAGACAACCTCCAAATATATTAACCCTTATAATATTTATGATATTATTTACTGCAATTACATCATATTTAATGAAGGGGCTTCCAGAATCAAAGGTCCTTGGTGTAATAGCAACAGTTTCTATTGTAGCATTTGCCTTGGCATTTGTAATAATATTTTTAACCATATTTGGAGCTACAAAAGGTTCTATGTCAAATACTGTTGGTCCTATGGATTTAAAACCTATGATTCTTTATGAATGCAAAAAAAAGCCTCTTGTTAGAGCTAGTGCATACAATGTGACCAAATTATTGGGCGATGTTAAACACTGTCCCCTTGGCGGTAAGCCACCACTTGGAACTCCACCACATAAGAGAATAATTCTTGGGGCAATACATGAAGCTCATAAAGGAATCCTCTATGTAGATGAGATAAAAACCATGCCTCCTGAGGTTCAAGATTATATATTAACCGCATTACAGGACAAACACCTTGCAATAAGTGGTAGAAATCCAAACTCAAGTGGAGCAACTGTTGAAACAAACCCAATACCTTGTGATTTCACATTGATTATGTCTGGAAACATGGATGATGTCAATAACCTAAGAGCTCCGCTACTGGATAGGATTGACTATAAAATTGTTCTTAAAAATAAAATGGAAAATACCCAGGAAAACAGAGATAAATTATTACAGTTCATAGTTCAGGAGATAAAAAATAATAATTTAAATCCAATGACTTATGAAGCATGCTGTGAAATAGTTAAAATAGCCCAGTTGCTTGCAGGTTCAAAGGATAAATTAACTTTAAGGCTGAGAAGATTATCAAATATTATAAAGATGGCAAATGATATTGCAATGGGTAAAAATATAAAGGACATAATTGATGAGATGTCAAAAGCCGAGGTCGAAGAAATAGAAAAAGAAGCCAAAAGACATGAAGGGACAACAGAAGATGATAAAAAATTAAAAAGCATTATGGGTGTGCTGAACAAAATAACTGAAAAAGACAAAGGAGTAAAAGAAGGAATAGAAAAAGAAACAGTTGAAAAAGTTCAGAAATATCCTAAAAAAGAAAAAATCTATATCGATATAGAACATGTCCTTACAGTCTTAAATACGGGAATATACAGCATGAGCAAACAGGTTGCTATTGACTATTTAAGGAATTTCAAAAGATATAAAAATATAGTTCCAAACGATACTCCAAAGGTTGGTGTTGTGTATGGTTTAGCTGTGCTTGGATACGATGGAATAGGTGATGTAACAAAAATAATTACCCAAGTGGTAGATTCAAAGAATCCCAATACTCATTTATTAAATATCAGTGGAGACCTTGCAAAGCACAGCATTACCTTGGCATCAGCATTATCTAAAAAATATGTATCTGAGGGCAAATTGCCTTTGAAATCAGAGGAAGATATTGACTTAAACTCAAAGGATATATACATACAGTTCAGTCAGTCCTACTCAAAAATTGATGGAGATAGTGCAACTGCGGCGGTTTGCCTAAGTATAATTTCATCGCTACTGAAAATTCCATTAAAACAGGATTTTGCAATAACTGGAAGCCTCGATTTAAACGGCAATATACTTGCCATAGGTGGAGTAAATGAAAAGATAAATGCTGCAAAAGAATATGGATTTAAAAGGGTAATCATCCCAAAATCCAATATGAGTGATGTAATAGATACAGAAGGAATCCAGATAATTCCTGCTAACACCTTAGAAGAAATAATTCCCCTCGTATTTGAAAGCAATCCTTTAAAAATTAATTAATATTTTTATATATATTTTTTACAACTTCACCATACGGTAATTTCCTTCTGTGTAAGAAATTATATATAGGAAAATAATGTAAGTAGAAATATATTTAAAAAATATATATTGGTGAATAAAATGGATGAAGTTTTGGCAAATGTGTATATTACAAAAGAAAATGGAGAAAAAGAGAAATTTAATTTTGAAATTGTAAAGGAATCCCTAAGAAATGCTGGAGCGGATGAATCCCTTGTAGATGATGTAATAAAAAGAATTGAAAATAGAATTCACGACGAGCTCACCACAGCAGAATTAAAGATGATGATTATAATGGTATTGAGAAGAATAAACAGCGAAGTAGCTCAGAAATATACTGCAAACCACTCATAATTCTATTTTATTTTTTATTTCAATTCATAAAGTAAATTACTTAATTCCGCTATTTTTTTAATATTTAATTTAAAAACCCTCTCGTTTAAATTAAATTTTAAGTTGTTTAAATTATTTAGTATATCTTTCAGTTCATCACGATTTAAATTAATTTCATGGGATGAGTTGATAAGTGCTTTTTTAACAGTTTTATTTTTATGTTGAAATAGAGCTCTCACCACATTCTCAAAAAACTCTTCATCTTCTAAATGGAAAAGTTCATTAGGCTCTTTTTTGGTAATTTTTACAATTGCAGAATCTACTTTTGGTTTTGGTGAAAATGCAGATGGTGGGACCTTACATATAAATTCTACATTTGCATAATATTGCACAGCAACGCTTAATCTTCCATATTCTTTTGTTCCTTCCTTTGCCACCATTCTTTTAGCAAATTCGTATTGATACATCAAAACAGCAACATCAAAATCCATTTTTAGGAATTTGAATGTAATTGGGGATGATATTTGATAAGGGAGATTCGCCACGATTTTATTAAAATTTAATTCATTCAAATTAACCTTTAATGCATCATTCCAAATTACATCAACATTCAAATGCTCGGCAATTACTTCTTCTGCAAAAGGCTCCAATCGCCTATCTAATTCGATAACATATACCTTTTTTGCATTTTTTGCCAATTCTTTTGTTAATATCCCTTTACCAAGACCGATTTCTAAGACTATATCGTTTTTATTTATGTCGGCAGCATCTACTGCTTTTTTTACGATATTTTTATCTTTTAAAAAACACTGTCCTAATTTTTTATTCTGTTTCATAATCCCACATCTAGGTTCCAAAACGAGCGATAGCGAGTTTTGGACTTTGGATAGCAACCTTTTTTAAAGGTTGCTTATAAAAACACTGTCCTAATTTTTTATTCTGTTTCATAATCCCACATCTAGGTTCCAAAACGAGCGATAGCGAGTTTTGGACTTTGGATAGCAACCTTTTTTAAAGGTTGCTTATAAAAACACTGTCCTAATTT
>NZ_WAKW01000065.1 GCF_015523155.1 Methanothermococcus sp. | reverse complement strand
CCATTATATATGGGTTATTTTTAATCTATGCATTACATCTAAATTTTCAGGAGGATTTAAATAAAATAAATAAGATTTTGATATTAAAATTAAGTTCAATGATTTTTATTCCTATATTTATTATATATTTATTATATATATTTTACCCAGATATACTTTCAAATCCAAAGTCTCAAATATCTCTTATAATAGGATTTACAGGTATATTTTTATTAACCTATAAGATTAAACATCAATGATTGAGAATTTCCGAGATTTTCTGAAATACTATTATAATAAATATAGTTATTCCAATATACATCATTGTGTCCAAATTATCCTGGGTTCTCTTTTTAAAATAATATCTAAATAACTCATACAATATTAAAAATCCTATAAGCAATAAAACAAGGAATAATTTAGCATCATTTACAAAAATGGATATAAATGTTATATATGCTACAAGAACAATTAAAAATATCATCTCATATCTCATTTAATCACCAAAAGGGTGTTATATTATTTATTTACATATTATACTCGTTTATAATTCTCAATTTAATAATTATATGTTTATTTTCTTCTATTATTTCCTCTATTTTCAATATTCTATCCAGCGATTTTGCAAGGCTTAAAACTATAAAACCGCATACAGGGCAGGGATATTTTTTACATAATCCTTCTTTTTGGAGTTTTTTACACACTGTATTGTCATATATCTCATAGGATAATATAATAACATCATTATTACTAAAATTTATATCAATATTATTCCCAAGCTGAAAAAGATTTAATGAATAGTTTAAATAATCCTTAATATTATCCAATTTTTCACTTTTTAAATTATTATCTGCATGTTCTGTGCAATTACAATATATTGCTTCGTAATCTCCATATTTTTTTAATGTTTTGACAAGGCTCTTTCCAAGTGGTGATAATATTAAACCCATCTCATTTTTATTGTCTGAATTCACAAAAAATATAGTATCATTTATTAATCCAAAGTTTATTTTGAAATCTTCGTTTAACGGTAAAAACACTGCTCCATTTTTTAAATTTTCCCTTGGAGGGATAACTACTCCACTAGTTTTTATGTCCAAATTTTTTATAAGTTTTCCAATTAAATCTATATAATCACTAAATATACCAGAACCTATATCATATTTTAAATATTTTTCATATGAAAATGATAATATAATCCAACCTATTAATACCAGTCCAATTCCCAAATTTATAAAATGAACAATGTTATTTAAATAACCATAGCTTAAAAATCCCAACCCAAAGATAATCACGGCAATAGCAATAATTTTTTTAAAATTTGTAGTTATTGATAACTTAGTTTTTTTTGATTTAACTGACCTTTCATTGTTGCTACCATTATTATTTATCATATCAAATCCTCCGGTGTTTATTAAAATTAAAAATAAAAAACATTAAATTATTAAAAATTTAAATTAAAGATTTTTCACGAGGTTTTGACACATTTACCCAAAGATGAAGTTCCCTATAAACCTTTTTTTCATTCTCAATTGATAATATAAACTCCACCTTATGTTTTCCCACACTGTCTATTGAAAAATTTAATGGCATCAATGCCGTTTCATTATGTATCAAACTAACTTTCTTTGAAAGGGCATAGTTATAAGACAGTGTTCCATTCCATAGATTTTTTGGAGTTATATTTATTGAATAATTGTAATCGTAGGTGTCGTTGGATAAAAACACCCATACTGTATAATTCATAGGTCTATATTCAAGGTTTCTAACCCCAATAATCACTACACCAGATTCATTTTCATACAATTGTGTGGGATAGTTGTAAGCCTTTAAATCTTCATTTAATATATAAAATTCTGTAAATCGCTCTCCAATCTTTGGAGCATTAATTAAGTATATTGTTAAACCTATTGAAGCGATTAATAGGATTAGTAATATAATTGTTAATGATTTTTCCAACGTCTTCTTGTATTTATTATAATAATCTTTAAAATTCATTTATTCACCTATTTTCGTCCCCAATCATCGTTAAATCTAATAATGTCATCTTCTTCAAGATATTCCCCAATTTGAGCTTCAATAACTTCCAGGGGTATTTTTCCAGGATTTTCCAATCTATGCTTTAATCCGCTTTTAACAAATGTGCTCTCCCCATTTCTAACAAAATATTCCTTACCATCGACAACAACCTTAGCCATACCTTTAACAACTATCCAGTGTTCGCTTCTATGGTGGTGAAGTTGATAGCTTAACTTTTTTCCCGGAAGAACGGTAATTCTTTTTATTTTATAAAATCTACCTTCATCCAATATGGTATATGAACCCCAAGGTCTATAAACGGTTTTATGATATAAAACTCTTTCATCATTTTTTGTTTTTAATGTATTGAATACTTCCTTAATTTTTTGAGAGCTCCCCTTTTTACAAATCATCAATGCGTCCTTTGTATCAATAACTATTAAATCATTTACATCAATTAATGAAGTAAATTTATTGTCGTATGTATTTATCAGATTATTTTTTGAGTTAATAAGCAGATTTTCACCATAAATAATATTTCCGTCTTTATCCTTTTTAAATTCATCATAAAAAGCATCAAAACTTCCCAAATCATTCCACTTTATATTCAAAGGAATAACTGCAACATTGTCCGATTTTTCCATAATGCCATAATCTATTGAGATATCTGGAACATTGGCATATATTTTCTTTATATCATCGGATTTAAATGCTTTATAAACATCTGGACTATGTTTTTTTACCTCTTCTTCGAATAAATCGGCATTAAATAAAAACATTCCACTATTCCATAGATATCCACTATTAATATAGTTCTCTGCGGTTTCTAAATCAGGCTTTTCCTTAAATTCATCAACAGTATAGCCAACTTCCAATTCCTTCGATGGTTTTATGTATCCATATCCAGTATGTGGCTTATTTGGATTTATTCCAAAAGTTATTAAATAATTTTTTGCAATCCTTTTTCCTTCCATTATTGTATTTATAAATAATTCTTCATCATTTTTATCGATTAAATGGTCTGATGGGAACACCCCAACAATATTGTTATTACTTTCATTGTTTTCACTGTTTTCACTGTTATTTTTACTATTATTTCTATTTTTAATCGCTTTTATTCCATAATATACTGCTGGAAGTGTATTTTTTCCAAGTGGTTCAACCAATATATTATCCTCATTAAAATCACTATAACCGAGCTCTTCAATTTGCCCTAAGACTAAAAATTTATGCATCTCATTTGTAATTATATAAATATCGTCTAAATTGTTATTGCTTAGTTTTAAACATCTCTCAAAGGTCATCTGAAATAGGGATTTATCAAAAGATTTAAATTTTATAAACTGCTTTGGATAATATTCTCTACTTAATGGCCATAATCTACTGCCTACTCCCCCTGCCAATATTATAGATTTCATCATTTCACCAAAATATAAAATTTTTAAAAATAAAAAAAGTATATTAATATTTTTATGGTATATTTATAACTAATATATATTAACTTTTTTTAATATAAATATAATATTTATGTTTTTTATATATTACTTATATATTCTTTTTTTAAAATTTCAACGAATTTATTCAATGTCTTTTCAATGCCATTTTTTTGTCTCTCAATTATGTTCTTTCCGTTTATGAGGTCCCCACAAACATCTGTTGTAAATACATGTTTGTTATTGTCCGACAATATACATATCCCCCCTCTTCCAACGCCTGCTGTGGTTCCTATTGAGATATCACAATTTAACATATTTTTAATGCCCTTTGCCATCAAATATGCCACTTTTAAATCATTCTTTTCAGAGTATGCCTTGGCATACCTGTATTTATAATCTGGTTCAGGCAAATTAATATTTAAAAGTTTCTCGGCACTATATCTTAATGGAATAAACATTGAAGCCATTACATATACATTGCCATTGATGTAATTATAATAGGGATGTTCTCTGACATCATCATATCCAGAGGCAATTTTATGTATTATTGTCCCTATTTTTCCATGTGTAAAGCACTCTGCTGTGGCTATTGATATCATATTATCACCTATGTTAGTAATTTATAAATATGATATATACCAATATAAAATATGTTCTGTTAATAACCTATGTTAATAACATATAAAATATTTTAAAATGAAGTGATGTAATTTTAAAACTTATAAAATTTAGAATCCATTTATGAAAATAAAAAGAGAGTGATTTTATGGCAAAATTCAAATCTAAAGAAATAAGTAGATTTGAAGGTAAAGCTATTATTGTTAATTCATATAGCTTAAAAGATCCATTTACAAAATGGAATAAAACTCAAATAACTTTATTTACTGACAAAATCGAGTTTAACATTGGAAATAAAAAGATTGAAGCCAATATTGAATATATAGAAGATATAGGTGCTGAATTACCAAGAAGGGCCATAGAAATTGCAAAAGCTTCTTTGGAAGATATATCCCATTATTCATCAATTGTTTTAAGGCTTCCAGATAGAGATAAGGATATAATAGGTTTTGCACCTGAAACTTCATTGTATGGAAAAACTTTAATAAATTCATTTTTAAAAAAGATTTTTTATGTATTGCTTAATAAAAAAGAAATTAAAGTGCAGTATGGTGTTATTAAAGGAGGCTCCGTTGATAATTCAGTAAAATGGGAAGAGGGATTTTTAGTATTTGCACAGAAGCCTGTGAAAAAAGGAGTTTCCATAGTTAATGAACAGGTTTTAGCGGTAGCTGTAAAGGGTGGAAAACCAAAAGTTTATGATTTATTTAACAATATAGAGTCTGTGGATATTGAAAACAAAACTATCGATGATGGTAAAGAATTAGAAGTTCTTGAAATAAAGCAGATAAAAGGTGGTGAAACTATAACCTCTTATATATACATTCCACAAAAAGAGCGATTATTTGTTTTAAGATATATTGCAACATTATCAAAATATTCAAATTCCGTTAAAAATTTACTGCCTAAAACAGAAGATGAGTTAGAATCCCAACTGACCTCTGAAAGTTGGGGTGGAGATAAAATAAAGAGTGAAGTTGAACAGTTGGAACCTGAGGAGCAGGAGGTATTAACTGCAATATATACTGGAATATCTTCCCTTGAATTGCCACCTATGATGGGGTTGGATGTAGATGAAGTGGAAAAAATATTGGAAAATTTAATTGATAAGGGATTTCTTAATTTAATAAGAATAAGAAAAGAAACAGAGTTAACTGAAAAGGGTAGGGCAATTACCAATTATATAATATCTAATTTCTAAAAATAACTAAAAATAACTCTCTATGTAATAGAAAATAATTAAAAAAAATATAAGGTGATATTATGACGGATGTTATAAGAACATTAGTTGTGGATGATTCCATATTTATGAGAAATATTTTAAAAAAAATACTGTCTACTACAAACAGGTATGTTGTGGTTGGAGAGGCATCAAACGGTAAAGAGGCCATTGAAAAAACAAAGGAATTAAATCCAAATCTAATTACCATGGATATCGTTATGCCCCAACTCACAGGAATAGAAGCTACGAGGGAAATAAAAAAGGAGTTTCCAGATATAAAAATCGTGATGTGCACTTCAGTTGATCAGGAGAAAAAGATGATTGAAGCTATAGATGCAGGTGCAGATGGATATATAGTTAAACCATTCCAAGCTCCGAAGATTCTTGAACAACTTAATAAATTGTTCAATGTATAATTTTTTATATTTTTATACAAGAATAATAATTGAAAAGGTCATACTATGAAATGTGG
Source organism: Methanothermococcus sp. (assembly GCF_015523155.1). Taxonomy (GTDB): domain Archaea; phylum AGJL01; class Methanococci; order Methanococcales; family Methanococcaceae; genus Methanofervidicoccus. Next base: position 2,673 of record NZ_WAKW01000065.1, on the reverse strand, counting down.
TAATATATATGTCTCACCTAAGTCGTGGAACACCATCATGCAGGGCATAATTAGTGAAGAGATAAAGGAAAATTTATCTTTTGAAAAAAACTCAAAGTTAATAAAAAACTTTCATACTAAAAAACTTGGCAAGATTGAGGAAATTGGAAAATCAGCAGCTAATAAGGCAGCTAATTTTATATCTGATATGACTGGAAACCCCGTGAATGTTGGAGAGGTTAATGTGGTAATAGCCACCCCATTAGAAATAAAACAGGTAGTTAAGGAAGATTATAAAATATTTACAGGGATAAATTTTAAGGGAGATGTTGAGGGCGTAGGAATTCTGGTATTTTCAAAGGATTCTGCATTAAAACTTTCAAAATCCATGCTTGCAGAAATGGGAATAGATGATAATGAAGATAGCTTTAATGAAATGAAAATATCCGTTATTAACGAAACATGCAATATCATCACATCCGCCTTTGTGGATACTCTTGCCAGTTATATAGGGGCATCGTTGGACATGTCTCCTCCATCATTTATTGAGGGTAGTGAGTATACAATAATAGAAAAGATATTTAAAAACTATGGAGTAGATGATTTGGATATATTATTAACATTTAAATCTGAGCTGTTCTCGCATGGAATTGGTTCTGGATTTGAAGTGTTGATTGTCATGCCTCAAAATTCAGTAAATTCACTCTTCCAAAAATTATAGTTATGGTAGCTACTATTATATTATATGTTAGGGGATTATAATGAGTATTTTAGAATCTATGAGAAAAATAACAAATATTGGTTTAGTGGCGTCAGAAAATATTGCCAAGACTTTTAGTGAATTAACTAGTGAAAATACCGAAGTTCAATTCTTAGGAACACGATTTGTGCCTGTGGAATTCCTACCTGAGCAATTTGGAGATGAAACATGTAAAATAGTGCGTATAGATTTCAACGGTATTCTTTCAGGTAGGTGCCTAATGATTTTACCAGAGGAAGATTCTGTAAAATTGGAAAAACTTCTTCTTCTTGATATTCTCTGGGATAGTTTAATAAATAAATCAAAACTGCCAGATTATTCAGAAATGGAGATATCCCTTATTGGGGAAGTTGCAAATATTTTAGTTGCTGCATTTTTAAATGTTTTTGCAAATTCGTTAAACGATGAAATTGATATTACACCTCCAGAATTTATTAAAGATAGTGGTTTTTCTGTTGTTGAGTCGTTAATTACTGAAATAGCTGATGATACTGATATAGCCCTTGTATTCGATAACAAAATAGATATTATAGGTAAGTTTAATATAAATTGCAATATTTTAATATTAATAAATCCACAAACCATTGAAAATCTTGATATACTTTAATTTAAATAAAACTTATCATTTATATTTTTAGCTTTATATATTCTCTCCCTATAATTTACAGCTTTAAATAGTTCTCTGGCCTTTCCATGTAATATTTCCGTTTTTCCAAGAATTAAATAACCTCCATTTATAAGACCATCATAAAATTTTAAAAATAATTCTTCTTGAATTTGTTTATCAAAATATATTATAACATTTCTGCACAATATCATATTCATTCCTTTTAATGGGGGCTCCCTTATTAAATCATGCTGTTTAAATTTAACATATTTTTTAATATCCTTTTTAATTTCATACTGATGTTCATCCAATTTTGTAAAATATTTATATATTAACGAATTGTCTATATTTTTCAGCTGTTTATTGTGATATATTCCTTTTTTTGCCTTGTTTAAAATATCACTATCCAAATCAGTTCCAATAATGGACACCGGCATGAATTTTCTATTGTATCTATATTTTAATTCATTAATTATAATTGCGATACCATAAGGTTCTTCACCTGAGGAACATCCTGCACTCCATATCCTTAAACTTTTGAATTTCCTATCCATCACGAAGTTTTTTAGTATTTTTTCAATTTCATTATATGCTGTTCTATCCCTCCAAAATTCCGTTACATTTACAGTTAAGGTATTTTCCAATTTTTTATATTCATTGGGATTTTTAATTAAATATTCATAGTAATCCTTATAAGTTTTACAATTATTGGCCCTCATCCTTACAGATATTCTTCTGTTTATATATGAGTCTTTGTACTGCTCTACATTTATTTTTAATTTTAATTTTATTTCTCTTTTTATTCTATTAAAATAGATGTCTTTTGTAATCATAAATTTCCCTAATTTATTTAATAAAAAGTATTTATTAACTGTAATAATATATTTCATAAATAATACGTCTATAAACTTAAAAAGGAAAAATATTTATTTGTAATTTTTAAAGTCATTTATCAAAATTCCATCTGGTGATAAATTTTTAGGGACTTGTTTTCCAAGTTTTTTTAGCCTATATCTTTCACATTCTTCATATTTTCCCTTACAATATGTAGTCTTTAATTTTTCAGCCATATCTTCATTTAATTCAGGATTATGCACAAATGGACATTGTGGAAGATTGATGCATTCATTACCATCTGCTCTAAATTTATCAGCATGCTGAGAAACTATCTTAGCAATGTTGGCAACCTCTTCAATAGCTTTACTGGTTTCTTCAATAGTCCTATCCTGTTCTTCTGCACTTGCTGTTAATTCCTCAGCAGTAGCGGCAAATTCTTCGGATATTGAAGCAATATCTTGAACATTTTTCAAAGCATTTTGGATATTGT